>JAFKKL010000049.1 GCA_017305595.1 Hyphomicrobiales bacterium
TTGTCGTCCTTCAGCGCGAAATAGCAGTGACCGGAGGCGTGGACCCCGCGAAAGCCGGAAATCTCGCCGCGCACCCGGACATGGCCGAAGGCGTCCTCCACCGTCCGCTTGAGGTCCGAGGACAGCTCGGAGACGGTGTATTCGGGCGCGTTGGGCAAGAGTTGTGCGGAATCGGCGGGCATCGACATCCATTCTGTTGCACCGGTGCCTTACCATGCTAAACCGCATGGAAACCACTGAAAAACCCTGAGATTACAGTATCCCATGAATATTCTCGTGCTTGGTTCCGGCGGCCGCGAACATGCGTTGTGCTGGAAAATCGCGGCGTCGCCGTTATTGACGAAGCTTTGGTGCGCGCCGGGCAATGCCGGCATCGCGCAGGACGCCGAATGCGTCGCGCTCGACGTCACCGACCATGCGGCGGTGATCGCGTTCTGCCGTGAGAATAAAATCGATCTGGTGGTGGTCGGGCCAGATGCGCTGATCGCGGCCGGCATCGTCGACGATCTCACCGCAGCCGGTTTCAAGACGTTCGGACCGACGCAGGCGGCGGGAAAGCTGGAAAGCTCGAAGACCTTCACGAAAGAGGTTTGCCGCGACAACAACATTCCGACGGCTGCTTACGCGCATTTCACCGATGCGGTGGCCGCGAAGGATTATGTGCGCGAGCGCGGCGCGCCGATCGTGGTGAAGGCCGACGGACTCGCGGCCGGCAAAGGCGTCGTGGTGGCGACGACGTTAGAGGAGGCCCTCGAAGCCATCGACATGATGTTCGGTGGCGGCTTCGGCGAGGCCGGCGCGGAAGTCGTGATCGAGGAATTCATGGAGGGCGAGGAAGCCTCGTTCTTCGCGCTGTGCGACGGCGACACTGCGCTACCGCTCGCGACCGCGCAGGACCACAAGCGCGCCTTCGACGGCGACGTCGGACCCAACACCGGCGGGATGGGTGCCTATTCGCCGGCGCCGGTGATGACCGACGCGATGAACAAGCGCGTGATGGATGAGATGGTGATGCCGACCTTGCGCGCGCTGAAGGCGATGGGCACGCCGTACAAGGGCGTGCTCTATGCCGGCGTGATGATCACGAAGGACGGGCCGAAGCTGGTCGAATACAACGCGCGCTTCGGCGATCCGGAATGTCAGGTGCTGATGATCCGCATGATGTCGGACATTGTGCCGGCGCTGCTCGCGTCCGTTGATGGCGAGTTGAAGCATTTCGATCTGCGCTGGTATCCCGAGCCCGCGCTCACCGTCATCATGGCGACCAAGGGTTATCCGGGCGACTACGGCAAAGGTTCGCGCATCGAAGGTCTTGAAGAGGCCGCGAAGGTCGAGGGCGTCGAGATTTTCCACGCCGGCACCAAGCGCGTCGATGGTCTCATCGTCGCCAATGGCGGCCGCGTGCTGAATATCTGCGCCTCGGGCAAGACGGTGAAGGAGGCGCAGGCGCGCGCCTATCAGGCCGTTGATCTGATCAAGTGGCCGGAAGGCTTCTGCCGCCGCGACATCGGCTGGCGCGCGGTGGAGCGGGAACAATAGTTTTGCTCGTGTGTCGTCATACGCGGGCTTGACCCGCGTATCCATCTTCTGAAGATGATGGATTGCCGGATCATAGGCGAGCGAAAGCGAAGCCGTTCTTCAGAGCATCAAGTCCGGCAATGACGCAGAGGATGCACGATGCCCGATCTCGCCGACCTGTTTCCCGGCTATAAATCCGAATGGATCTCGACCAGCGGCGGGCGCATTTTCGCGCGCGTCGGCGGCAAGGGGCCGCCGCTGCTGTTGCTGCACGGTTTTCCGCAAACGCATGTGATGTGGCACAAGGTGGCGCCGCAACTCGCCGAGCGCTTCACCGTCATCGTCGCCGACCTGCCGGGCTACGGCTGGTCCGACATGCCGGAGAGCGACGCCGACCATACGCCCTACACCAAGCGCAGCATGGCGAAGACGCTTGTTGAAGCGATGGAGCAACTCGGCCACGTGCATTTCGCGCTCGCCGGGCACGATCGCGGCGCGCGGGTGTCGTATCGTCTGGCGCTCGATCATCCGGGTCGGCTGTCGCAGCTCGCGGTGCTCGATATCCTGCCGACCTACGAATACTGGGCGCGGATGAATCGTGCATACGCATTGAAGATCTATCACTGGGCGTTCCTGGCGCAGCCGAACCCGCTGCCTGAAAAACTGATCCTCGGCGATACCGATACTTACTTCCGCCACACGCTGGCAAGCTGGACCGCGACCAATACGCTCGACGCATTCGATCCGCAGGCGCTCGCGCATTATCTCACGGCGGGCCGCGATCCATCCCGCGTCCATGCGATGTGCGAGGACTATCGCGCCGGCGCCTATGCCGATTTCGAGCAGGACCAGGCGGACCACGAGGCCGGCACCAAGATCACCGTGCCGATGCTGGCGCTGTGGGGCAATGCCGGCGTAGCCGCTGCCGCCGCGACGCCGCTTGACACCTGGAAGACCTGGGCGAGCAACGTGACCGGCGCGCCGATCACCAGCGGTCACTTCATGCCGGAGGAAAATCCCGATGCCACCGCCAAGGCGTTGCTGGGATTTTTCGCGGGTTAGTTCTCTCGTTGTCGTCCCCGCGCAGGCGGGGACCCAGACTCCGCAGCAGTTGTGATATGAAAAGTATCTGTGGCCCATGCCCACGATCAACATCGAGGCCAGGGGTTATGGGTCCCCGCCTTCGCGGGGACGACGACAGTGTTGTTACCGCCTTGCCTTGAAGAACTCCCGCAACAACGTCGCCGCGCGGGTTTCGCCGACCGCTGGATAGACCTCCGGCGCGTGGTGGCAGGTGGGGGAGGCGAAGAAGTGGACGCCGGACTCCACCGCGCCGCCCTTGGGATCGAGCGCGCCGAAATACAGCCGGCGGATGCGGGCGAAGGAGATCGCCGCCGCGCACATGGTGCAGGGCTCCAAGGTCACGTAGAGATCGCAATCCGGGAGCCTCTCGCTGCCGAGGACGCGAGCGGCTTCACGCAGCGCCAGAACCTCGGCGTGGGCGGTGGGGTCGCGGTCGGTTAGCGTCCGGTTGCCGGCGCGGGCGATTACTACGCCGTCACGGACAATGACGCAGCCGATCGGCACTTCGCCGGCTTTTTCGGCGTTTTCGGCCTGTTCCAGCGCCAAATCCATGAAAGTTGCCGCGCTCATACCCCGTTTCTCGCCTCGTTTCTCGCAAAGAACTCTGTTATGAGGGCGCCTTCAGCACGTGGATGCCGGTTTTTGCCTGAGACAGCGCCCCGAAACGGGGACGCTTGAACCTGCTCCCGTCGCTTCACCCGCGATTTCGACGCACACCAGACGAGAGCATTCATGCCCCGCGATAACGACAAAAACAACGCCTCGCCGCGCGGCCGGCGTGACCGGCAGACCGGCGGCAAGGGGCGCTCCGAAGGCCGTTCCGGCGCCAAGCGCGGTCCCGAGAAGAAATTCGCCAAGCGGGCGGCGGGCGGCAAGCCGGACGGCGAGCGGCGCGCCTACGCGGGCAAGTCCGAAGGCGGCAAGTCTTTCGGCAAGAAGCCCTATGCCGGGAAGCGCGATGGCGATGCGCCACGTCGCAGCTATGGTGACGGACCACGCCGTGAGCGCGACGATGCACGTCCGGCACGTTTCAATCGCGACGAGCGCCCGGCGCGTGGCGGCGACCGACCGGAGCGTGGGCCGCGCAAGGATTTTCGGCCACGTGAGGATCGCGGCGGTGAGAAACGCCCATATACGCCGCGTGTCGAGCGTAGTGATGCGCGCCCTGCGGGACGCTTTGGCGACAAGAAGTTCGGTGACAAGAAATTCGGCGAGAAGCGTCCCTACACGCCGCGCGGCGAGGGTGGCTTCCGCAAGGATGGCCCGCGCAAGGATTTTGGTTCACGCGACGGCGAACGCAAATTCGACCGGCCGCGCGACGGCGGATTCCGGCGCGACGACGACCGTCCGAAATTCTCGCGCGGCCCGCGCAAGGAGTTCGGCGAGGGGCGGGATCGCAGCAACGAGAAGCCGTGGGAAAATCGCGAGCGCCGCGACAGCCGCGGGCGCGACGAGGCGCGCAAGTTCGACAAGCCGCGCTTCGATCGCTCGCGTGACGATCGCGGCGGTGAGGAGCGCCCGCGTTTCTCGCGTTCGCGCGACGAGGGTGCGGGCCGTGGCGCGCGCTCGTTCGACAAGCCGAAGTTCGATCGGCCGCGTGGCGACCGTCCGAAATTCGACCGGCCGCGAGAGGCGAGGGAAGATCGCGGGGATCGTCCGACCTTCCGCCGTCCGCGCGAGGATCGCGACAATGGGTGGCAGGAGCATCCGCGCAGTGAAGGGCGCGGCGAGCGTTTTGCGGATCGTCCGCGCCGCGACAACGAGGACGACAGCAAGGTGTTCGCCAAGCGTCCGGCGTTCGGCGGGCGCGGCGCCTATCGCGAGCGCAAGCTCGATCCCAACAAGCGCATCTCGCGCCCCGAGCCCGCGCCGAAGAAAGCCGGCGAGCGTATCGCCAAGCTGATGTCGCGCCGGGGCCTTGCCTCGCGCCGCGATGCCGAGGAGTGGGTGACGCAGGGCCGCGTCACCGTCAACGGCCGCGTCATCAACTCGCCAGCGCTCGACGTCACTGAGAACGACGTGGTGATGGTGGACGGCAAGCCGTTGCCGGAGCGCGAGCGCACGCGGCTGTTCCTCTATCACAAGCCGCGCGGGCTGATGACGACGCATTCCGATCCGGAGGGTCGGCCGACGGTGTTCGAGCATCTGCCGGAAGGTCTGCCGCGCCTCATCAGCGTCGGCCGTCTCGATTTCAACACCGAGGGCCTGCTGCTGCTGACCAACGACGGCGGCCTCGCACGCGTGCTGGAATTGCCCGACACCGGTTGGCTGCGGCGTTATCGCGCGCGCGCTCATGGCGAGGTCACGCAAGCGCAACTTGATGCGTTGCGCGATGGCCTCGAGGTCGATGGCGTCAAGTACGGATCGGTCGAGGCGTCTCTGGAGCACGATCAGGGCAGCAACGTCTGGATCACCATTGCTATCCGCGAAGGCAAGAACCGCGAGGTTCGCAATATCCTTGGCGCGCTTGGGCTCGAGGTGAACCGGCTGATCCGGGTGTCCTACGGGCCATTCCAGTTGGGCGAGATCGAGGAAGGTCAGGTCGACGAGGTCAAGACCCGCGTGCTGCGCGAACAGCTCGGCGACAAGGTGGCGCAGAAAGCCGGCGCGGAATTCGCGCGTACGGTGGAGGAGGACGCCGGCCCCAGGCTCGGCCGTGACGGCACGCCGCTGCGTTCGAAGAAAGCCAATAAGCTGCGGCCCAAGACCTCCAAGATTGAGGACCGCAAGGGCCGCACCGTCAAGGTGCAGCGCACCGGCAGCGATGAGGCGCGCGCCCACAATGAGGCCATCGCGCGCGGCCACCAGCAGCGCCCGAAGCGCGGCTATCACGGCAAACGCGATTTCACGCCGCGGGATTGAGCGATGCGCGTCGTTGGGGGGCGGCTGCGGGGCCGTAACATTGTCGCGCCGGCGTCGCGCGACATTCGGCCGACGGCGGATCGGCTGCGCGAGTCGGTGTTCAACATTCTGATGCACGCTTACGACAACCCCATCGAAGGCGCGCGGGTGCTCGATCTGTTTGCCGGCACCGGCGCGCTCGGGATCGAGGCGGTGTCGCGCGGTGCGAAGTTCACGCTGTTCGTCGACAACGGCGCGGAATCGCGCGCGCTGTTGCGCAACAACGTCGAGGCGCTCGGACTCGGCGGCGTTACCAAGGTCTATCGGCGTGATGCTACCAATCTCGGCCCGGCCTATCCGGTCGAGCCGTTTGCGCTGGTGTTCCTCGATCCGCCTTACGGCAAGGGATTTGCGGAGAAGGCGCTGGCCTCGCTGCTTGATGGCGGCTGGCTGACGCCCGATGCGTTGCTGGTTGTCGAGGAATCCAAGGCGGCCGCCTTCGCCGCGCCGGATGGTTTTGAGGAACTCGAACGCCGCGCCTATGATGATACCGAGTTCGTGTTCCTGCACGCAAAGGGATCATGACTCGCGAAGCAGCATAGGGAGAGCAACAAGATGGCCAATGCAAAGCCGCAACTGACATGGGATCACGTTCACATCCGCACGCCGGACCCGGACGCGACCGCGCAATGGTTCGCCGACATGCTGGGCGCGGAGATCGTACCCTCACCGGCACGCATCGATGTGCGGCTTGGCGGAAACAGCATTTTCCTCACGCCGGTCAGCGCCGGGGACGGTATCAATCCGGCGCCGGTGACGCCCTATCAGGGGCTCGATCACTTCGGGCTCGCGGTGCAGGGACTCGATGCGCTGGTGGCCGATCTGAAAGCGAAGGGCGTGCAGTTCACCGAGGACGTGCGCCAGATGCGGCCCGGCTTGCGCGTCTGCTTCATTCGCGGCCCGCACGGCATTTCGATCGAATTGCTTGAGCGGACTTAAAATCGCAAAAATCGTCGTCCCCGCGTAGGCGGGGACCCAGACGCCGCAGCAGCGGTGAAACGAAAAGCGCCTGTTGCCCGCGCTTACGATAAACAATCAGGGCCAGGGATTCTGGGTCCCCGCCTGCGCGGGGACGACAATGTTCGTGTTGCGAGCTTCCTCCATCAGCCGAATGTAAACGCATAAGCGCGCACGCCGGGATCGAGAAACTCGATCGCGAAGGTGTGGTCGGCGATGTCGCCTTTCTGGCGGATGAGTTGATACAGCCGCTCGCCGGTGACGGTCCCGTTGCCGTCGGCATCGGTATCCATACCGTGGTCATTGCCCGGCGGTTTGCCGTCGATGGTGACGCGGAAGCGCACCGGCTTGCCGTCGCTGCCGGGGCCCAGCACCAGATGCAGGTCGCGGGCGTGGAAGCGATAGACGATGCCGCCGCCGGGCGCATCCAGCGAGGCGCGTTCGTTGGCGATGGTCCAGTCGCCGGTCAGGCCCCATGCGTTGAGTTCGTCAACGCTGGCCTGATAGGTGTGTCGCATGTCGCGCACCGCGCCGCCGGGCGAGACGAAATTCTCCGCGCGCGCATAGCCGAGATAAGTCTCCGGCGACTTGACTTGATTCATGTCCGGCGCGGCCTCGGCGCCCGTCGCGCTGACGTTGACGAGGTCGGCGGTTTTCAGCTTGTGGCCGGCCTGCGACAGCAGCAGTTGAATGATGCGCTCGGAGTTGTCGTAATCGCCTTCGCCGAAGTGATGGTGGCGGATGCGGCCTTCGGCATCGATGAAGTAATGCGCCGGCCAGTAGTTGTTGTTGAAGGCGCGCCAGATCTTGTAGTTGTTGTCGATCGCCACCGGATAATCGACCTTGAGATCGGTCACTGCCTTCTTGACGTTGCCGATGATCTTCTCGAAGGCGAATTCGGGCGCGTGCACGCCGATCACGACAAGGCCCTGATCCTTGTACTTGTCGGCCCATGCGCGGACGTAAGGCAGCGCGCGCAGACAGTTGATGCAGGAATAGGTCCAGAAATCGACCAGCACCACCTTGCCTTTAAGCTGCTCGGCCGTCAGCGGCGGCGAGTTCAGCCACTCCACCGCGCCGTCGAGCGAGGGCAGGGTGCCTTCGACCGGCAGCATGTCGTCCGTGGCATCAGGATCGTTACCCTGTGTCTTCGACTTGTCGCTCGTCATCGTGGTGTTGGCGGCGGTGTCGGTCTTGGTCATCGCATTGCCGGATGCCGCGCGAAACTTGTCGAGCAGGCCCTGCTCGATGCGGTTGGTGCCGGCGAGCGAGACTTGCGTGAGAATGCCGGTGTCGAGCCCGAGCGCGATCGCGCCGACCGCGACCAGCACCAGTGCACCGAGCCCGCGCCGCACCCACTCACCGACACCGAGCGAGCGCTTCATCGCCGCGAACAATTTGCCGCCAACCAGCAGCGCCAGCGCCAGCGAGGTTGCCGCGCCGGCGGCATAGGCGGCGAGCAGCAGCGAGGTGCCGACGCTGGCGCCTTGCAAGGCCGCGCCGGTGAGGATCAGCCCGAGGATCGGCCCGGCGCAGGGCGCCCACAACAGGCCGGTGGCGACGCCGAGCAGCAGCGACGAGCCGACATGACTCTGCGCGCTGCCGCTCGGGTCGGAGGCGGAATTGGACAGCTTCGCGCCGAGCGCCACCAGCGGCGCGGTGATCCGTTCGGCCAGCGAGGGGAACAGCAGCGTGACGCCGAACACCGCGAGCAGCGCGATGGCGGCGAAGCGCGCATACTGGTTGGCGGCCACCGCCCAACCGCCGGCGACCGAGGCCAATGTCGCCACCAGCGCGAAGGTGAGCGCCATGCCGATCAGCATCGGCAGCCCGTTCCTCAGGAACGGGCGGTCCGCGCGGGCGAACACGAACGGCAGGACGGGCAGGATGCAGGGGCTGACGATGGTGAGGACGCCGCCGAGATAGGCCAGCAGGAAGAGGATCATCGAAAAAGGTCTCCGTGGCGACAACGCCGTTGGGGGCGTTCGTAGACAAGGACGAGTGCTCGCTCCCTTTCGTTTCGCGCGCGGCCCGCCATTCACAGGAATGTGCGAATGGCGTTATTGGCGCGGATCGTAGCACGGCCGCGGTCGGCGATGGGTGTTCCCGTGGCTTGGCCGATGCCTTAATGGCTTGACAGTGCGGGGGCCCTCACTATCGTCCCGGCGAAATGGCGCCTGGTCGCCCCAATTCAATGCATTTTCGAAAGCCTGCCCGATGGACGATGTGATCCGCCCCATCCTGACGCCGCCCGGCGGCGAGAAGAAGGTGCTGCTGCATTCGTGTTGCGCGCCGTGCTCCGGCGAGGTGATGGAGGCGATGCTGGCCTCCGGCGTCGACTACACCATCTTCTTCTACAATCCGAACATCCATCCCGAGAAGGAGTATCTGCTTCGCAAGGATGAGAACGTGCGCTTCGCCGAGAAGCACAACGTGCCGTTCGTCGATGCCGATTATGACAAGGATAACTGGTTCGCCCGCGCCAAGGGCATGGAGTGGGAGCCGGAACGCGGCGCCCGCTGCACCATGTGCTTCGACATGCGCTTCGAGCGTACCGCGCTTTATGCGCACGAACACGGCTTTCCGGTGATGACGTCGTCGCTCGGCATCTCGCGTTGGAAGAACATGGCGCAGATCAACGATTGCGGCAAACGCGCCGCCGGCCGCTACGATGGTCTCAGCTACTGGGACTACAACTGGCGCAAGGGCGGCGGCGCCGCGCGGATGATCGAGATCAGCAAGCGCGAAGAGTTCTACCAGCAGGAATATTGCGGCTGCGTCTATTCCTTGCGCGACACCAACGCGCACCGCCGCGCCATGGGCCGCGCGCCGATCGAACTCGGCGTACAATATTACGGTCGCACCACGCCGCCCGAAGGCGGCGAGTAACGTCGCACTGGGTGGGTTGCGCCGGCGTCAGACCGTCCGGTAGCCGCCGTCCGCCATCACGATTGATCCGGTGACATAGGCCGACAGGTCGGAGGCGAGGAAGATCGCCGGGCCGACGATGTCTTCCGGCTGGCCGGCGCGGCCGAGCGGCGTGTGATCGATGAAGGTCTTGATCATCTCGGGATGATTGGCGCGGGCATTGGCGTTGATCGCGGTCTCGATCAATCCCGGCCCGATGGCGTTGACGCGCACGCCATCCTTGCCGAGTTCGGCGGCGAGCGCGCGGGTGAATCCGAGCACGCCGTGCTTCGACGCCGTATAGGCCGGCGAACTCGGCGTCCGCACATGCACGAACGACTGGATCGAGCCGAGGTTGACGATGCGCCCCTTGCTGGCGCGCAGCGGCGCAAGGAAGGCGTGCGTAACGTTGAAGACGCCGTTGAGATTGACGCCGATGATATCGTCCCATTCGCGCGCGACAGTCTCGGCGTCGCCGCCGATGCCGCTGCGGCGGGTGATGCCGGCATTGTTGACCAGGATTGAAACCCGGCCAATCTCGTCGGCGATGCGCTTGGCGATGGCATTGCAGTCCGCACGGTTGCTCACATCGAGCGCGAAGCCGTCGGCCTTGCCGCCGGCGCCTTTGATCTGCTTCGCCGTTTCCGATGCCGCTGCGGGGTCGATATCAAGCGCCGCCACGCGCGCGCCTTCGCGGGCATAACCCAGCGCGATGGCGCGGCCGATGCCGCCGCCTGCACCGGTGACGACGGCAATGTGGTTCTGAAGCAGGGCCATGATTGTTTCCTCGCGATGGACATTGCCGCGATGCGGTCCGTCTGATGGATCTTCAGTCTTCGGAGAGAGCAGCAATATCCCGCGACCCGGTGCCGCATTGTTTGCGGTCGCTCAAAGAAGGCTGATGGCTCGGTTCTAACATGAGCATGAGGGTTCGGTAGCCTCGTTTGCGAATGTCAGAATTGAAGACCTCTCCCCGACACCCGATGTTCTATCGATGCGAAGGAGCGATCCATGCAGACTTGCCAGATCATGACGCAGAACGTCATCACCGTGTCGCCCGAGACCCCCGTGGCGGCCGCCGCCAGGACCATGCTCGACAATCACATCAGCGGCCTGCCGGTTGTTGAGAACGGCCAACTGGTCGGGATCGTGACCGAAGGCGATTTCCTGCGCCGTGCCGAACTCGGCACCGAGCGCAAGCGGCCGAAGTGGTTACAGTTCGTTCTCGGCAGCGGCCGGGAGGCGACGGACTATGTGCAGGCGCATGGGCGAAAAGTCGCGGACGTGATGACGCGCGATCCGGTGACGGTGAGCGAGAACACGCCGCTACAGGACCTTGTGACCACGATGGAAACCCGTCACGTCAAGCGATTGCCGGTGATGCGGGATGGGCAGTTGGTCGGCATTGTCACCCGCGCCAATCTGCTGCGGGCGATCTCGACCTTGGCGCGGGATGTCACCGGTCCCACCGCCAGCGACGAAGACATCCGGGCGCGGCTGATGGTCAAGCTGATGGAGGCCGACTGGCGGCCCGCCGGGTTGCAGGTCACGGTGCGAGACGGTGTCGCGCATCTGCATGGCATCATCATCGACGAACGGGCGCGGCAAGCCGCCACCGTCGCGGCGGAAACCACGCCCGGCGTCACGGCGGTGCGCGATCACCTGATCCTGATCCGCAACTGGTCCGGCTTTTACACGCTATCGCCCGAGGACAAGGCCGCGCGCGACAACGCCGGCTGACGCGCGGTGCGCTATCGGCGTTATGCGAACGAAGCTACGCCTTCGATCTCGATCAGCATTTTCGGATCTGGCAGCGCCTGCACCACGCAGGTGGTGCGCGCGGGATAGGGCGCGGGGCCGAACGCCTGGGCATAGAGCTTGTTCATGGTGGCGACATCGGACGCGCGGGTCAGCAGCACGTTGAGCTTGAGCAGGTGGCGCGTCGTTGCGCCGGCTTCGCTCAGGACGCGGGTGAAGTTGGTCACGACGTTGGCGAATTGCGCCTCGAAATCCTCCGGCAGTGCGCCATTGGCATCGAAGCCGGGAATGCCGGAGACGAACAGCAGGTCGCCGACGCGGGTGGCAAACGACAGCGGCGGGGCCTTGATGCCGGGCGGGGAAGCAAAGTGAGTGATGGGCATGGGAAAATCCTCGTTGGCAGGAATGCGCCGCACCTTATAGCGCATCCGCGTGGCGCGCACGTTGTTGCGTTCGCCACCGCGCCGATCTGAGTGACGATTCAGCTAGATCTTGACGCCGCGATTGTAGCTGTCGATGAGCTGATTGTAGTCGCGCATCAGCCGGGGCGGCGAGCCTTCCACCATCCAGCCACCACCGCCGCCCATCATCATCTTGTCGCCGGAGCTATATGGCGTCTTGTCGCGGATGCGGCGCATCAGTTGCTTGGCGGTGGTCAGATACGATTTGGCGTTGCCGGTGAAAAACGAGCCTAACTTGACGTCGCCATCCTTGCCGGACGCTTCCTCGATCGCCTTGACGGATGCTTCATAGTCGCCCAGCGCTTGTGTGATCGCGGCGATGTCGGGCTTGTCGGCGGTTTCCGCGCGCAGCACGCGCTTGGCGTGGATCATCAAGGCCGCGACGTGGTAATTCACCTTGCGGCCTTCCTTGCTCTCGATTTCGGCGAGACGCTCCTGCGCGCGTTTGTCGTTGATCGCCTCGATGCCGGTGCGCAGCTTCTTGTCGGCGGCGCCGAACGCATCCCACGCTGCGACCAGCTTCGGGTGCATGGCCTTGCCTTTGACCATTTTGTCGTCCTTGTAGTTCTCCTGCGAATAATAGTCGTCGGCTTCCTTCAGTAGCGGCTCGAGCTTGGAGACCGCGTCGGCATAGGCGGAGGCGGCCGCTTCGAGTTCGGCGTCGCGCGGCTCCAGCGTGTTGGCAGCTTCCACCTTCTTGCGGCAATCGGAGGTATCGTAAATGGTGTAGGTGCCGTAGATGATCCGCTCCTTGCCGGTCGGCCCGCTGGGCTTCGCCCAGCTGAAATAGCGCCGGCGGGAATCGTAGGAGCGTTCCGACAGCCGATTGATGCAGCCGACATAGGCGTTGATCTTCTCGACGGCAGGGGAGGTTTCCGCTGCGGCGGGTGCGGAAAGCGCGGGAATGCCGAGCGCGGCCGTGGCGGCGGCGAAAACGAATATCCGGATCTGTCTCACGAGAGTCTCCCAGCGTGGCCCGTCATAAGTCGCGCCATTGGAGAGAAAGGTTCACGCCGGCGCAAGTCGCAGCGCTTATCGAAACCGGGGTTTGTGACGGCGTGATTGCAGTTCGTTGGCAGGGCTTTCTCCGCGCCCTCAATTCCATCGCGGCTGGGTGAGGATCAACACCAGAAAGAACAGCGCGGCGAGGATCGCCGGCACGGCGACGATGGCGAGAACGGCGATGGCGGCGGGCCGCTTGCCGGACCGGTTGAGGCCGAACCCGCCGATCAGGATCGCACCAAGCCCGCCCAACAATGCCAGCCACATCACCATGTTGAATGACGACACCGAGCCATCGGCAAGGCCGACACCGCAGAAATACAATGCGACGGCAAGCGCCGCCGCGGTGGCGATGAGAAACAGGCGATAGATCCACATTGGCGAGGGCTTTGCTATGGGAACAGGGTGGCGGCTAATCGAGCGGGCGGGATCGTTGGACGGCTGGATCGGTCTGCCGCCGTTGGTCGCGCGATACTTGCAAAAGGTTCGGGAGCGATGACTAGACCGCTGCCCGAATGATGTGGGCCGAAATTTTGGCGGCAACTTCGCCGCCGCCGTGCCGCGCGGCGATGACGGATGTGGCCTCGTCGGTGACGGCTTCGAGTTGGCCCGGCGCGCGCGCCTCGATTTCGTTACGAAGCAGCGTGCCCTGACAATAGGCCACAGCCGGAATGCGCGCCGAGGAAGCGCGGCTCACCTCGGCGCGCGTCTCGATCGTCACGAGGGAATAACCGGCGTCCTCCACGTCGCGGCGGATTAATGATGTATCGTGATAGCCGTGCGGCGTGCGCGCCAGAAAGCGTGGCGGATCGTCGGGAAACATCCGCGCGAGTGTGTTCGTCACGTCATCCGCAAAAACATTCTCCTCGATGCGATCCCACACGCTGAACAGGAGATGCCCGCCGGGCCTCAAGACGCGCCGGGCTTCGCGATAGGCCGCCGGGCGATCGGGAAAGAACATCGCACCGAACTGGCAGCATACGAGATCAAAATTCGCGTCCGCGAACGGCAAGGCCATCGCATCCGCCTGACGCCATGTGATGCGGCTGTCGGGAGGTTGTCGCGACGCCGCGTAATCGAGCATCGGCTGGTTGAGGTCAGTGACGGTATATTGTGTCGTGGGAGCGAGTTTCGGCGCCAGTGCACGGGTGACAACGCCGGTGCCGGCGGCGATTTCCAGAACGGCGCTCGGCGCCAACGCGGCCACGCGTTCCGCCATGTCGGTGGCGTAGGGCTCGAAGATCAGCGGCACCATGTAGCGGTCGTAGTTTTCCGAGACAGAACCAGCGAAAACCGTGTCCGCGTCCAGCATGAGAGACCCCTGCTCACCGCTTGATGGCGGGGGAGACTAGCATAGTGTTACTTGCCCCGCGACGGGTTTTGGCCGGGGAGCCCTGGTTGTGGGATCAGTGCGGCACTCGGGGCGGAGACGATAGATGATTTTCTGCGAGGTCCCGACCATGGCGAGCGCGATGACGCGTGTTCTGAAGTTGCAGAAGGATGGGGCGGTGCACGACGTCATCGTCCGCATCTTCTGTCCTGTTGCTGACGAGACTGCTTGGGATTGCCGATGGGAGATTGATTGGCCTGAGCAACCACGCTCGAATTCGGGTCGGGGAGTCGATGCTGTGCAATCGCTGTTCAACGCGCTGACGATGGTTGGTGCGGAGCTTTATTGCAGCGATGCGCATAAAGCGGGGCAGTTGACGTGGGACCATGAATGGCGCGGTTACGGCTTTCCCGTTTCGCCAAACCTGCGCGACATGCTGGTCGGAGAGGATAAACGGTTCCTGTAGCCTTCAAAATAAATGCCCGGGGAAAGCCCCGGGCATCATGTTGGTGTAAGTAAGCGTCGAAGTGCTTACAACGCCTTGTTACTTTCTTTCACGGCGTCCGCTTCGACATAGACATCGCCGCCCATGTCGAGAAACTTCTTCGACATCTGCGCCATGCCGTCCTCGACAACGCCCTTTATCGACATGCCGACGCTCGCTGGGCCACCGAGGTTGAGCGCGGCCTTCTCATTGTCACCGAGCGACGCCGCGTACTCCCGCACATCGGCAGTGATCTTCATCGAGCAGAATTTCGGGCCGCACATCGAGCAGAAGTGTGCCACCTTGTGCGCGTCTTTCGGCAGCGTTTCGTCGTGGAACGCCATCGCGGTGTCGGGATCGAGGCCGAGGTTGAACTGATCCTGCCAGCGGAAGTCGAAGCGCGCGCGCGACAGCGCGTCGTCGCGCAGTTGCGCGGCGGGATGGCCCTTGCCGAGATCGGCGGCGTGGGCTGCGATCTTGTAGGTGATGACACCGACCTTGACGTCATCACGGTTCGGCAGGCCGAGGTGCTCCTTCGGCGTCACGTAGCACAGCATCGCGCAGCCGAACCAGCCGATCATCGCGGCGCCGATGCCGGAGGTGATGTGATCGTAGCCCGGCGCGATGTCGGTGGTCAGCGGCCCGAGGGTGTAGAACGGCGCTTCGCCGCATTCCTTGAGCTGCTTGTCCATATTGATCTTGATCTTGTGCACCGGCACATGGCCGGGGCCTTCGATCATCACCTGACAGCCTTTCTTCCAGGCGATCTGCGTCAGTTCGCCGAGCGTCTCAAGCTCCGCGAATTGCGCGCGGTCGTTGGCATCCGCAATGGAGCCGGGGCGCAGGCCGTCGCCCAGCGAGAACGACACGTCGTACTTGCGCATCAGGTCGCAGATTTCCTCGAAGTGCGTGTAGAGGAAGCTCTCCTTGTGGTGCGCCAGGCACCACTTCGCCATGATCGAGCCGCCACGCGAAACGATGCCGGTGACGCGGTCGGCGGTGAGGTGGATGTAGGGCAGGCGCACGCCGGCGTGGATGGTGAAATAATCGACGCCCTGTTCGCACTGCTCCACCAGCGTATCGCGATACAATTCCCAGGTCAGCTTGACCGGGTCGCCGTCGCACTTCTCCAGCGCCTGATAAATCGGCACGGTGCCGATCGGGATCGGCGCATTGCGCAAAATCCATTCGCGCGTGGTGTGGATGTTGCGGCCGGTGGAAAGGTCCATCACGGTGTCGGCGCCCCAGCGGATCGCCCACACCATCTTGTCGACTTCCTCCTCGACCGACGACGTCACCGCTGAGTTGCCGATGTTGGCGTTGATCTTGGTCAGGAAGTTGCGGCCGATGATCATCGGCTCGAGTTCGGCGTGGTTGATGTTGGACGGAATGATGGCGCGGCCGCGCGCGATCTCGCTGCGGACGAATTCCGGCGTGATGAACGCGGGCACCGACGCGCCGAACGATTCACCGTCGGCCAGCGCAGTTTCGGCGCGTTCGAGCTGTTTCTTGCGGCCGAGATTGTCGCGCTCGGCGACGTGAATCATTTCCTTGGTGATGATGCCTGCGCGAGCGAATTCCAACTGTGTGATAGGTGCGTCGCCGACGCCCCGCAGCGGCTTGTGATGTGCCTTGAAGGCGGCCGCGGCGTGCTTGGCGCCGACATTGCCGTTGTCTTCCGGCTTGATGTCGCGGCCTTCGTATTCCTCGACGCCGCCGCGCTCTTTCACCCAGGCGACGCGCGTGCGCGGCAGGCCGGCGTTGACGTCGATGATGATGTTCGGATCGGTATAGGGGCCGGAGGTGTCGTAGACCGGCAGGTTCGGTTCGCCCGCGCCTTCGGAGAGGATGATCTCGCGCAGCGGCACGCGCAGGTCGGGCGCCGCGTCGGGTGTTGCGAAAATCTTGCGCGAGGAGGGTAGGCCGCCGGTGGTGACGGCTGGCTTGATGTCGGTGGTCGCGATGGGTTTGTTCATGGTGCGTCTCCCATTCGAGTGAACTAGCGATATCCGTAAAGGCAGAAAAGAAGTCCGGCGGCGGTCCAGATGCAGCCGGTGATCAGCGGCATTTTCGGGCGTTGCAGCATGGCGCTGCCGCGCGTCATGACGAATTGCGGCGCGATCACGCGTACCGCGCTGGTAATGGCGGTGATCCAGCCGAACAGAGTGATCATCAAGCTGCCGCTCACCGTCCAGACGTTGTGGACGAGAATGATGGCGATGCCGGCGGGCAGGATGACGAGGCCGCTGAGGAAGATCAGCGCGCGGCTTTGCACGAACTCCCGTGCCAGATCGCGGAAGCCGTTCTGGTTGAACAGCACGGCAAGGCCGACGATGACCATCACCGGTCCGATCAGCCGTGCCAGGAAAATCGAGGTGTGCATGATTGCGCCCTCACGCGGCCTCGGTGGCTTGCTCGAGCCAGGCGCGCACCCGCGCATCCGGATCGGCGTTTTGCGTCACGTCGCTGACGACGGCGATGGAGTCGGCTCCGGCGGCGAAAATCTCCGCGGCGTGCTCCAGCTTGATGCCGCCGATGGCAACTAGCGGAATGCTGCCGATGCGCTTTTTCCATTCGGTGATCTTCGGGATGCCTTGCGGTTCGAAGCGCATCGATTTCAGCGTGGTGAAGAAGATCGGGCCTAGCGCGACGTAATCCGGATTGGCTTTGAGCGCGGTGTCCAGTTCGGCGTCGTCGTGGGTGGAGACGCCGAGCGTGAGTTTGGCCTTGCGGATTTCGCCGAGGTCGGCATCGGCGAGATCTTCCTGGCCGAGATGCAGATGTTCCGCGCCGGCGACAATGGCCGCGCGCCAATAGTCGTTGACGACGAGCTTGGTCGGCGTCCCCTTGGTGATCTCCAGCGCGTCGCTGACGATCTGCAACGCTTCCGCGTCGTTGAGGTCTTTCGCGCGCAACTGAATGGTGCCGACGCCGAGCGCGGTGAGGCGCTTCACCCAGCCGAGCGAATCCACCACGGGATAGAAGCGATCAGGATACGACATGCCAGAACGGTGTCCCTACGACTGGAGTTGAGGGGGAAGCGAAATCGCGGGCCTCCATCAGGCCGGCTTGATAGGCAGTGCGTCCGGCCTCGACGCCGAGGCGGAAGGCGTTGGCCATCGCCACCGGATCGTCGGCCTTGGCGATGGCGGTGTTGAGCAGCACGGCATCGTAGCCGAGTTCGAGCGCCTGCGCGGCATGGCTCGGCGCGCCGAGGCCTGCGTCCACTACCAGCGTGATGTCCGGCAGGCGGTCGCGCAACAGCCGGAGGCCGTCGCGGTTGATAATGCCTTTCGCGCTGCCGATCGGTGCGGCCCACGGCATCACCACCTTGCAACCGGCATCGACCAGCCGTATCGCGACGCCGAGATCGTCGGTGCAATAGGGAAACACCTCGAAGCCGTCCTTGATCAGGATCGTTGCGGCTTCGACGAGGCCGACCACATCGGGTTGCAGCGTGTCGTTGTCGGCGATCACCTCGAGCTTCACCCACGGCGTGCCGAACAGTTCGCGCGCCAGCTTGGCGGTCGTCACCGCCTCGCGTACGGTTTTGCAGCCGGCGGTGTTGGGCAGCACCGTGACATCGAGTTCGCGGATCAGCGACCAGAATGCGTCACCGGTCTTGCCGCCGGCGGATTCACGCCGCAGCGACACCGTGACGATCTGGCTGCCGGAAGCGCGGATCGCGTCCTGCATGATCTTCGGCGACGGGTAGAGTGCCGTGCCGATCAGGAGACGCGATGAGAATTCGCGATCGTAAAATTTCACCATAAGTTTTCTCCCGGCGATCCCGTCATCCTGAGGTGCGAGGCGCGTAGCGCCGAGCCTCGAAGGATGAATTCGTGCCGCCGTCGCCCTTCGAGAGCCGCCGAAGGGGCGGCCACCTCAGGGTGACGGCTACGCTGATGACGGATCATCTCAACCTCCCTGCCGCGGCGTGATGATTTCGATCTCGTCGCCGGCCTTGAGATGCGTCTCGGCCCAGCGGCTTTTCGGCAGGACGTCGAAATTCAGCGCGATGGCGAAGTGCGAGCCTTCGTACTCCAATTCGTTGAGCAGCGCGTCGATGCGCGTCGCAGTCACGTTGCGTGTTTCGCCGTTGATGGTCACGCGCATTGCATCACCTCGTTGTCGATGGTGCCGGACGTGATGAAATTCAGCGTCAGTTCCGCCAGCGCGGGCGCCAGCAGGAAGCCGTGACGGTAAAGCCCGTTGACCGCGATGCGGCGGCCGTCGATCACGATACGCGGCAAGTTGTCAGGCAGCGCCGGCCGCAAGCCGGAGCCGATTTCGAGAATGCGCGCCTCACCGAACGCGGGATGCACGGTGTAGGCGGCGCTGAGCAGCTCCAGCGCCGAGCGCACGGTGACACCATAATCCTCACGCTCGATCGAGGTCGCGCCGATCATAAAGCGATGGTTGTCACGTGGAATGACGTAGAGCGGCCAGCGCGGATGCAACAGCCGCACCGGGCGCGCCAGTTCGATCTCATCGGTCTCGACGATGATTTCCTCGCCCTTGACGCCGCGCAGGTCCGGAAAGATGTCGCGCGCGGCGATGCCACGGCAATCGATCACGGTGCCGTCGAAATCCTTCGCATGAACCTCGGAGCGATAGACGATCTCGCCGCCGGCGGCGCGGATGTCGCCGTGCAATTGTGGCACGACATGACGCGGCTCGACGTGGCCTTCCTCGGGAAAGAACAACGCCTCGTTGAAACGGCCATCGAGCGACGGCTCGATTTCCGTCAACGCCTCGCCGCTGACCCGCTGATAATTGGACGTGACGCGGGCGAAACGTGCGAAGTCGGAGCGGTCGCGCACATGCGCCACCACCAGCGAACCATGGAACGGCGTATCGGGAACCTCGCGCCGCCACAATGCCATCGAGCGGAGGCCGAGGCGGGTGATCACCGGTTCGGAGCCGTCCTGTTCGCAATAGGGCGCCAGCATTCCGCCAGCCCAGTGGCTGGTGCCCTCGGCCATCGCTGCGTCGCCGCGTTCGTGCAGCGTCACGTGATAGCCGGCCTTGGCCAGCAGCAACGCGTGCCACGAGCCGGCAACGCCTGCGCCGATCACGTGAATCGGGGCGTCATGATGAGGGGATTTGTCGCGCTGAATCTGTGAGGTCTGAACCATCCCTGTCCCTTCGCCGGCATGACCCGGATCAGGTTCAAAGGGTCACCGCGCGTCACCTTGGCGACATGGCGGTATCTCAGCTCCCTGTCGGAGCACCCCTCGGAACACTTCTAATTTAAGCCGTTGGCAGCGGGTGTCAACGCGACATCCGGCCTTCATGGCGGTTATGCCCGATGCACAGCACACAAGCGCGCGAGGGGTTCGTGGTTTTGCCGCAGTTCCTGCGCCGGCGTCATCCTGAGGTGCGAGGCGCTTTGCGCCGAGCCTCGAAGGATGCCTGCACATACCACCCTTCGAGGGCGTGCAAGAGCACGCCACCTCAGGGTGACGGCCTTGGAGTAATCGGACTAGTAATGCGGCGGAGGTTCGTTGGCGGGAGCGCCGCGGCTGTCGCTTTCGGCGTCGCGCAGGCGGTCGCCGAGTTCGCTAACCAAACGTCGCAGGGCGTCGATCTGCTGCCACTGTGCGGTCACGGTCTGGTTCAGCGTCTCGATGGTGTCCTCTTGATAGGCGATGCGGGCTTCCAGCGCGTCGATGCGCTCGCTCAGCCGGTTATCGTCGCTCATGACCGAGATTCCTTCGCGCGTTCCGCGGGCCCATGTTCCGTAAGTCCATGTTCTGTAAGTCCGTGGCCGAGCGCCACGCGCTCGTCGAACACGAAGCATTCGCCGCGCCAGCGGCTGTCCGCTTGCGGCGTCGTTTCCAGATATTTCAGGATGCCGCCCTTGAGGTGATAGACTTCCGAGAAGCCGTGCGCGAGCAGATAGGAACTCGCCTTCTCGCAGCGGATACCGCCGGTGCAGAACATCGCGATCCTTCTGTCGCGGGTGGGATCGAGTTTTTGTGCGACGAAATCCTTGAATTGCCCAAAACTGTCGATCTCCGGATCGACCGCCCCGGCGAATGTGCCCATCGCCACCTCGAAGCGATTGCGGGTGTCGAGCACCACGACATCCGGCGCGGCGATCAGCGCGTTCCACGCGACCGGATCGACATAGGTGCCGACCTGTCGGGTCGGATCGGTCGCGGGATCGCCCAGCGTGACGATCTCCTTCTTGAGGCGGATTTTCAGCCGCTGGAACGGCATCGCGTTCGCGGTGGAGAACTTCAGCTCGAGATTATCGAGCCGCGGGCCGAACAGTGTGCCGTGTTGCAATTGATCGATGAGATCGCGCAGCGGTGCCGTCTCGCCGGCAATGGTACCGTTGATGCCCTCGGCCGCCAGCAGGATGGTGCCTTTGAGATCGCGCGCCGCGCACAGCTCGCGCAGCGGCTCCCGCAGCTCGCGGAAATCCGGCACGGCGACGAATTGATACAATGCTGCGACTGCGTAGCTCATCGGCTCTGACTATCAGGTGCGTGCGTCGAGGAAAACCCATGCGGCCCGCTCGCCCCAGCATGGCGGCCTGCGCGGGTTCGAAGCATTGCCGCCGGTCAGGCGGATATGCGAAGGAAGCAATGGCCTTTGAGCCAATAATAATGAAACGGGGAAGACTACGCGCGATGAGGAATTTTCAGTTTCCGGGCCGTTCCACCGTCCACGCTCTGAACGGAATGGTGGCGACGTCGCATCCGCAGGCGACGCTGACGGCGATCGAGGTGTTGCGGGCAGGCGGCACTGCGGCCGACGCGGCGGTCGCGGCCTGTGCGCTGCTCGGCGTGATCGAGCCGCAATCGACCGGCATCGGCGGCGATTGCTTCGCGCTTTACATGCCGAAGGGCGAGGGCGATATCGTCTCCTATAACGGCTCCGGCCGCGCGCCGCGCGCCGCCGAGGCATCGTGGTATCTCGAACGCGACATCACGGCGATTCCGACGACCAGCGTGCACGCGGTCACCGTGCCGGGCTCGGTCGATGCCTGGGCCACCATCCTGCGCGATCACGGCAGGTTCGGGCTGGACCGGCTGTTGCAGCCGGCGATTGAGGCGGCGGAAAACGGTTACGTCGTCGCGCCGCGCATCGCCTTCGACTGGCGCAACAATGTCGAGAAGCTGCGCAAGGGCGTCAACGCGCCGCGGTATCTGTTGCGCAACAACGAACCGCCGGTTGCCGGCGACGTGATCCGCCAGCCCGAACTGGCGCAGACGCTGCGCATCATCGCCAAACAAGGACCGGACGGCTTCTACAAGGGTGCGGTGGCCGAGGACATGGTCGAGACGTTGCGCGGCATCGGCGGTTTGCACACGCTGGAAGATTTCGCTGCGCATTCGACCGAGACGACGGTGCCCATCGGCACGACATATAAGGGGTACGACGTCTGGCAGTGTCCGCCGAACGGGCCAGGCCTCACCATGCTGGTGCTGCTCAACGTGC
>JAFKKL010000050.1 GCA_017305595.1 Hyphomicrobiales bacterium
GCGGGGCCTGATCGAGGCGGGCTATCTCTACAAGGCGGATTCAATCACCGCGCTGGCGGCGATGATCGGCGTCGATGCCGATGTGCTCGGCCACACGGTTACGGAGTACAATCGCCACGCGGCGACGGGCGAGGACCCGGAGTTCGGCAAGGGCCGCAGCGTCTACGGGCATTATCTCGGTGATGCGGGCAACCCGATCAATCCCAACGTCGCGCCGCTCGACAAGGGCCCGTTCTATGCGGTGTGGATGCATGCCGGCGACATCGGCAACTTCGCCGGCATCCGGACCGACGAGAACGCGCGCGTGCTGCGCGCGGACGGCGCGGCCGTGCCGGGGCTGTTCGCCGTCGGCAACGACATGGCAAGCGTCTTCCGCGGCCGTTATCCCGGCGGCGGCTCGCTGATCGGCCCGGCGATGACATTCGGCTTCACGGCTGCGCGCTTCATCGCCGATGAGACGCCGACGTCATAGTGGTCCGTCAAAATCCCGCGACGCTGCCGTGCAGGTCGTATTGATCGGCGCGCTCGATCTTCGCGGTGACGATCTCGCCGACCCTCAGTGGGCGCCGGCTCGAGAGGTACACCGCGCCATCGATCTCCGGCGCGTCGGCCTTCGAGCGGCCTTTCGCCACCGTCGGCCCGACCTCGTCGATGATGACCTGCTGTCGCGTGCCGACCTTGCGCTTCAGCCGGCGCGCGGAAATCTTCTGCTGCCGCGCCATCAGCGCATTCCAGCGTTCCTTCTTGATCTCGTCCGGCACCGGATTGTCCAGCGCGTTCGACGTCGCGCCCGCCACCGGTTCGTACTTGAAGCAGCCGACGCGATCGATCTCGGCTTCCTCCAGCCAGTCGAGCAGGTAGGCGAAATCGCTTTCCGTTTCGCCGGGGAATCCGACGATGAAAGTCGAGCGCAGCGCGAGGTCAGGACATTGCTCGCGCCACTTTTTGATGCGCGCCAGCGTCTTGTCCTGCGCCGCCGGACGCCGCATCGCCTTCAGCACTTCGGGGGCTGCGTGCTGGAACGGGATGTCGAGATAGGGCAGCACCTTGCCCTCGGTCATCAGCGCGATCACCTCGTCGACATGCGGATAGGGATAGACGTATTGCAGCCGCACCCACGCGCCGAGGTCGCCGAGCGCGCCGGCGAGGTCGAGGAATTTCGCGCGCACCTCGCGATCCCTCCACGGGCTCGCCGCATACTTGATATCCACGCCGTAGGCCGAGGTATCCTGCGAGATGACGAGTAGTTCCTTGACGCCGGCGGCGACCAGCTTCTCCGCCTCGCGCAGCACATCGTTGGCCGGGCGCGACACCAGATCGCCGCGCAGCTTCGGAATGATGCAGAAGGTGCAACGGTTGTTGCAGCCCTCGGAAATTTTCAAATACGCGTAGTGGCGCGGTGTCAGCTTGACGCCCTGCGGCGGGATCAGGTCGAGATGCGGATTGTGCAGCGGCGGCTTGGCGCGATGCACGGCGTCGAGCACGCTCTCGTATTGCTGCGGCCCGGTGATCGACAGCACGTTGGGATAGGCTTGCTCGATCTGCTCCGGCTCCGCGCCCATGCAGCCGGTGACGATCACCTTGCCGTTCTCCGCCATGGCCTGGCCGATGGCGCCGAGCGACTCCTCCTTGGCGCTGTCGAGGAAGCCGCAGGTGTTGACGATGACGAGGTCGGCGCCGTCGTGCTTGCGGGCGAGTTCGTAACCCTCGGCGCGCAGCCGGGTGATGATGCGCTCCGAATCCACCAGCGCCTTCGGGCAGCCGAGCGAAACGAAGCTGATCTTGGGGGCGGTGGTGGCCTGCTGGGTCATCGGTGGTCCGTGTCGTTGAAGCGCAGGAGCTAACCCCGTTGCGGCGGACTGGCAAGCGGATGCCGCGCCGAGGGCTCATTCCAGTTTCAGATCAAATATTAGGCAATGCAAAAATCGGCTAAATATTAATCAGGTTGCACCTGCGAAATAAGCAGCCGGGGTCGGATAAGGCGCTTGGTCGTCGACCGCCGATCCGCCGTTAGTCCATTGAAATAGCTGATTATTGTGCTTCGCACAAGAGTTGGCACGGCGCTTGAATAGAGCATCTCGGCCGGCGGCGACATGCACCGGCCGCGCGACGGCTCCGGCCGGCGCGCCATCGAACAACCGGCGCGATGGGGTGCGCCCGATGGAGGTTTGCGATGGACTACAACAAGCCCACCGATGTCGTCCGCACCATGGTCGATACCGCCGAGACAAAACTGGCGCTGGAGCCGCGCGATCTCCTGATCCGTGGCGCGCTGTCCGGCGCGCTGCTCGGCACCGCGACCAGCCTCGCGTTCGGCGCGGCCGCCACCACCGGACAACCCATCGTCGGCGCGCTGATCTTTCCGGTCTGCTTCGTGATGATTGTGCTGCTCGGGCTTGAGCTTGTCACCGGCAGCTTCGCGCTGCTGCCGCTGGCGGCGCTGTCGGGCCGCGGAAGCTGGAGCAGCGTCGTCGCCAATTGGTCGTGGGTGTTTCTCGGCAACCTGCTCGGCAGCATCGCCTATGGCGCGTTGCTTGCCATCGCGCTCACCAACATGGGCATGGCCGCACCCGCTGGCGTCGCGGCGAAGATCATCGCCACGGCAGAGGCCAAGACCATCGCCTATGAGGCGCTCGGCGTGGCCGGCATGGTCACGGTGTTCGTCAAGGCGATGCTGTGCAACTGGCTGGTGTGTCTCGGCGTGGTGATGGCGATGACCTCCACATCGACCATCGGCAAGATCGTTGGCGCCTGGCTGCCGATCACGACGTTCTTCGCACAAGGTTTTGAGCACGCCGTGGTCAATATGTTCGTGATCCCGACCGGCATGCTGATGGGCGCGAAAGTCAGCGTCGCTGAGTGGTGGCTGTGGAATCAGATTCCCGTCACGCTCGGCAACATCGTCGGCGGCGCGCTGTTCACCGGCATCGCGCTCTACATCACCTACAAGCCCGCGCGACCGATGGCGACTGTAGCGCCGTCGTCGGTGCCGGCGGAATAGCGAAGGCGCGGGCGATCATGAAGATGGACCAGATGACGGCCGACTTCAGCGACGAACAGAAGCGTTACCTTGAAGGCTTCATGTCCGGGGTGCAAGCGGGGCGCCTCGGGCGAAGCGGCGGCGGGGCGGGGACGCCCGCCGCCGAGCCGGAGCCGACCGGGCCGGATGCCGCGCATCTGAAAGCGCAGGACCGTTTTCTCAAGGACGGTAAGAAGCTTTCCGATCCCGAAAAATTCAAGCGCGGGCAGCATCCGTTCGATGCCTACGAGCGGCTGAAGGCCCAGGCGCGCGACAACGCCGCGCCGCCGCCGCCGGACAATTTCCGCTGGCGTTATTACGGCCTGTTCTACGTCGCGCCCGCGCAGGCCTCGTATATGTGCCGCTTGCGGATTCCGAACGGCATCCTGAAAGCACATCAGTTCGCGGGCACGGCCGATCTCGCCGAGCGTTACGGCGGCGGCTACGCGCACATCACCACGCGCGCCAATCTCCAGATCCGCGAGATCGAGCCGCGCCACGCGGTGGACCTGATCGAGGGCATCACCGACATCGGCCTGTGCTCGCGCGGCTCCGGCGCCGACAACATCCGCAACGTCACCGGCACGCCGACCGCGGGCGTCGATCCGCGCGAACTGCTCGACACAAGGCCCTACGCACGCGAGTGGCACTTCCACATTCTCAACGACCGCTCGCTGATCGGCCTGCCGCGGAAGTTCAACGTCGCCTTCGACGGGGCGGGCACCATCCCGGTGCTGGAGGACACCAACGACATCGCGTTTGCCGCCGTCGAGGTGAAGGACGGTTTTGGCGTCGAGCCCGGCGTGTGGTTTCGGCTGGGGCTCGGCGGCATCACTGGGCACAAGGATTTCGCCCGCGATACCGGCGTGATCGTCAAGCCGAGTGATGCGACCATGGTGGCGGACGCCATCGTGCGCGTGTTCATCGAATACGGCGACCGCACCAATCGGCTCAAGGCGCGGTTGAAGTATGTGCTCGATGCGATGGGCTTCGATGCCTTCCTGAAGGAGGTGGAGGCGCGTTACGGCAAGCCGCTGACACGCGTGGCGAGCGAGGCTATCGCGCCGCGCCCGGCTTTCGACCGTAGCGCGCATATCGGCGTGCATCCGCAGATGCAAGCGGGACTGAACTGGATCGGCGTGGTGCTGCCACTCGGCAAACTGACCTGCCCGCAGATGCGCGGGCTCGCGAAGATCGCACAGGATCTCGGTGACGGCGATATCCGCTTGACGGTGTGGCAGAACCTGCTGATCTCGGGCGTTGCCGACGCCAACATTACGCTGGCGATGGCTGCCGTCGACGCGCTGGGATTGGCAACGACCGCATCGCCGATCCGCGCCGGGCTCGTCGCCTGCACCGGCAACGCCGGCTGCAAGTTCGCGGCCTCCGACACCAAGCATCACGGCGATGCCATCGCGTCGTGGTGCGAAACGCGCGTAGTGCTGGATACGCCGCTCAACATCCATCTCACCGGCTGCCATCATTCCTGCGCGCAGCACTACATCGGCGACATCGGCCTGCTGGCGGCAAAGGTCGCGACCAACGACGAGGGCGACACGGTGGAGGGCTATCATCTCACCACCGGCGGCGGCTTCGGCCCCGACGCCGGAATTGGGCAGGAGGTTTATCGCGACATCAAGGCCGAGGATGCGCCGCAGGTCGTCGAGCGGCTGCTGCGGGCTTACTTGAACAACCGTGCCTCGGCGGACGAAACCTTCGTCCAGTTCTCGCGCCGTCACGACGCGGAGACCTTGCGGCAGTTGGCCGATGCGGAGATTGCGGCATGAACCAGACGACACCGATGATGCGATTGCAGGTCGTTCCGGAAACAGCGCCGTTCTCCGACGAACAGCGCGCCTGGCTCAACGGCTTCCTGGTCGGCGCATTGCAGATCGACGGCAACGTGCCGCTGTCGCCGGAGCAGAACGCGGCGATGGTCGGCGCCATCGTTGCCGCCGAAGATGACGACGACGCGCCATGGCATGACCAGACCATGGCGATCGCGGATCGCATGAAACTCGCCGAAGGCAAGCCGCTGCGGCGGCGCATGATGGCGGCGATGGCGCAGCAGGATTGCGGCCAGTGCGGCTACAATTGCCGCGACTATGCCGACGCGCTGGCGGCGCGCACCGAGGAGCGCATCAATCTCTGCGTTCCCGGCGGCAAGGATACCGCGCGGATGCTGAAGGCGCTGCACGCCGAACTCGACGCCGTGCCAGTTGCGAAAGCCGCGCCTGTGGCGGTCGCATCGCCTGTGCCGGCCGCGCCGCTCAGTGCGCCGGGGCGTTCGCGCGACAATCCGGCGGTGGCGACGTTGCTGTCGCGCCGCCTGCTCAACAAGCCGGGCTCGGAGAAGGAGACGTGGCATATCGAGTTCGATCTTTCGGAAGGCGATCTCGATTATGTTGTCGGCGATTCCTTCGGCGTGTTTCCGCGCAACGATCTCGGCCTGGTCGATCAGGTGATCGCGGTGCTCGGCGCGTCGCACGCCACGCAGGTCAACGGCAAGGCGTTGCGCGACGTGCTGCGTGACGACGTGTCATTGTCGCCCGCGCCGGACAAATTGTTCGAGCTGTTGTCGTTCGTCAGCGGCGGCGCGCTACGCGAGAAGGCGCGGGCGCTGGCGCAGGGCGACGATCCCGACGGCGACGCGGCAAATCTCGACGTGCTGGCGACGTTGCAGAAGTTCATGGGGGTGCGGCCGCATCCGGAAGCCTTCATCGAGGCGCTGGATCCGTTGCAGCCGCGGCTCTACTCGATCTCGTCGTCGCACAACGCCGCGCCGGGGCGGCTGTCGCTTACCGTTGATATCGTGCGCTATGTGATCGGCCGGCGCGGACGTCTCGGCGTCGCCTCGACCTATCTCGCGGAGCGCGCCGTCATCGGCGACGCGGTGCGCGTCTATGTGCAGAAGGCGCACGGCTTCGCATTGCCGGACAACGCCGATAGGCCGATCATCATGATCGGCCCCGGCACCGGCGTCGCGCCGTTCCGCGCCTTCTTGCAGGAACGCGGCGCGACCAAGGCGGGCGGACGCAACTGGCTGTTCTTCGGCCATCAGCGCCGCGATTGCGATTTCTTCTACGCCGACGAATTGAACGCGATGAAGGCGTCCGGATTGCTGACGCGATTGTCGCTGGCATGGTCGCGCGACGGTGCGGAAAAATTCTACGTGCAGGACCGGATGCGCGAGGTCGGCCGCGAACTCTGGAACTGGCTCGCAGACGGCGCGCATGTTTATGTCTGCGGCGACGCCAAGCGTATGGCCAAGGACGTCGAACGCGCGCTGGTCGATATCGTTGCGCAATTTGGCGTGCGCTCCACCGACGAGGCGATCGCGTTCGTCGCCGACCTCAAGCGCAAGGGGCGCTATCAGCAGGATGTGTATTAGAGCATGAATTTCCGTGACTGAATCTGGGTCGTCACCCTGAGGTGCTGGCGCGTAGCGACAGCCTCGAAGGGCGACGGCCGCGATCCTTCGAGGCTCGCTTCGCTCGCTACTCAGGATGACGGCACGCACTTCAATTCAGACCGATCACGCTCTAGGTCGCACCGACCAGCAACACGAAAATCGTCGTCCCCGCGCAGGCCGTGACGACGCGGTCTTGAACACGCGAATAAATTCATCGTTGTCCGCCACCACCGGAGAATAGTCATTCCTTGTTGCGCCGGTCGGAAACACGCCTATCGCTATTTTTCCGGGGTGGTTGCGGTTCCGTGCGTCAGCGCTTCATTATCCTGCTCCAAGACGATGGAGCCTGACAATGCGCGATTCCGAAACCCGACGATCCGTTCCCGTGCGTGAACTGGTCTCGCGCGTGGAGACCCGGATTCACGTTGTAGCCCTGGGCGGTGCGTTCGCATTGATCGCCGCTGTGCTGTTCGGCACTTTGACCTATCGGCCGTTCTGATTGCTGACGTGACGGCGTCATCCTGAGGTGCGAGCGTAGCGAGCCTCGAAGGGTCGCCGTCGCCCTTCGAGGCGCGCAAGAGCGCGCACCTCAGGGTGACGACCTCCGATTTTTGATACTCACCCCCCGCTGAACGGCTTCACTTCGATGCCGTTGTCCTTCAACGCCTGACGTACCGCGCGCGCGATCTCCACCGCGCCCGGCGTGTCGCCGTGGATGCACACGGTATCGATCTGCACCTTGATGACCTTGCCGGTAATCGACACCACCGCGCGGTCCTGCACCATGCGCACCACGCGCTGTGCGATCTCGTTGGCGTCGTGCAGCACCGCGCCCGGCTTACGGCGCGAGACCAGATTGGCGTCGTCCTCATAGGCGCGGTCGGCGAATACCTCGTGCGCCAGCGGCAGTCCGGCGGCTTCGCCCGCCTTCAGCAACTTGCTGTTGGCCAGCACCACGAAAGTCAGGTTGCGGTCCACCGCCTTGATCGCGGACGCAATGGCGCGCGCGGTCATGTCGTCCTCGCAGGCGACGTTGGAAAGTGCGCCGTGCGCCTTCACATGCGTCACCTTGTGGCCGGCGAGCGCGGCGACCGCTTGCAGCGCGCCGATCTGGTAGGCGACGAGGTTTTCGATCTCGGCGGAGGTCAGGCCGGCGACCGGCCGGCGCCCAAAACCGTGCAGGTCGCGATAGCCCGGATGCGCGCCGATGGCGACGCCGCGCTCTTTCGCCAGTTCCGCCGTCTTGCGCATGATGTCGGGATCGCCGGCGTGAAAGCCGCACGCGATGTTGACGCTACTGGCGAGGCCGAGCATGGCGGTGTCGTCGCCCATCTGCCAGGCGCCGAAACCTTCGCCGAGGTCGCAGTTGAGATCGATGCTCATGATGTCGTTCCCCGTTGGTTGGTTTCAGGGTTGTTGGTCTTGTTGCGGCTCGCTCTGCCACGTTCCGGCATCGACCGCGTTCACCGCGCTGCCCGCGACGTTGGCATTCTGCAACGCCGCGACGTTGAATTCAAAGTGCGCGACATCGACCATGCGCGCGGGCAGGTCGCGCAACAGCGCGGCGAAGGCGACGGCCGCGCGCCGCGCCTCCGCAACGCTCACCGCTTGAAAACGGAACGGCCGTCCCGGTGGCATCTGTGCGAAGCGACCGAGATCGGCGCCGATCACGGTCGCGATCTTAGGATAGCCGCCGGTGGTGCCGCGATCCGGCATCAGCACGATCGGCTGACCGTTGCCCGGTACCTGAATGCTGCCGTTGACGGTGCCGTCGGAGACGATGTTGTGGCCGTGCTGGTGACGGACCACAGGGCCTTCGAGGCGATAGCCCATGCGGTCGCTGGTCGCGGAGATTGTCCAGGCACCGTCGAGAAATGTTTTGACGGCGTCGCCGAATTCGTCGTCCTGCGGGCCGAGCACGACGCGGATCGGATCGGGCGAGGGCGGCAGCGGCGGCAGAGCATGTTCGTTACGTTCGGTCGCGGCGCGCACGTCGAGATGATCGCCGTTCTGCAACGGGCGCGGCACCGGGCTGCCGAGGCCCGCGCGCGCGTTCACGGAAAGGCTGCCAAACGCGGCTTCGCCTAGCACGCCGCCCTCGATAGCGAGGTAGCTGAACACGCCTTCGCGTGCCGCGCTCAGCACCAGCCGTTCGCCCACTGCCAGCGTCGCGGAGTGATTGAGCGGCAACACGCGGTCGTCGATCCTGATGCTGCGTGATGCACCCGCGACCGCGATGCGGATCGGGCCGTCTTGCGCAGTGAAGGTAGCGCCGAACGGACCGAGTTCGATGGCGGCGGTGAACGGCGGATTGCCGACGAGAGCGTTCGCCGTTGCCAGCGCCAGCCGATCCATCGCGCCGCTCGGCGTCAGGCCGTAACGCTGCGCGCCGAAACGTCCGGCATCCTGTACCGAGGTCGCGGGTCCGGCATTGGTGACGACGAGCCGGCTCATGACGCGGCCAACTCCGCGACGATCTCGCCATGCTCGGCGGCGCGATCCATCTCGGCAAACGTCTTCGCATCGATGGCGTACAAGTTCAGCGTGTCGCCGGGCTCCAGCAGAAACACCGGATCGCGCTGCAACTGATAGGTGCGCACCGGCGTTTGTCCCAGCAGATGCCAGCCGCTCGGCCCGGCGATGCATTGAATGCCGGTCTGCACGCCGCCGATGGAGACGGTGCCGGGCGGCGTGCGCAATCGCGGCTCCTGCCGGCGCGACAATTCCAGCGAAGGATCGAGTCCGCTGAGATACGACCAGCCCGGCGTGAAGCCGATCATCGCCACGCGATAGATTGGCGCGGTGTGGCGCGCGATCAGCGCGTCCGGCGTGAGGCCAAGCGTTTTCGCAACATCGTCGAGATCGATGCCGTGCTCGCCGCCATAGGCAACGGGAATGCGCCAGTGCCGTGAGGTGATCGCATCCGTCACCGGTTGCGCGGCAAGCGCGATCAACCGGGGCGCAAGAGAGTCTAAATCGATTTGCAGCGGATCGTAATGCACCAGCAGCGAGCGATAGGTCGGCACCGTCTCGGTGATCCCGGCGATCGGCGCGGCTTTGAGCAGGCGGTCGAGCGCGAGGACGCGGCGGTTGGCGTCGTCGTCGATCCGGCGGCTGAACTCCACGGTGATCGCGGCGTCGCCACTGGGCAGGATGCGGGGCGGAAGAAATTCTGCGGCCATGCCTGTCTGCGAGCCCTTCTGCAACGTGTCAGCAATAGCCTGTTTCGGGCGCGGAGGGAATTCGCTTTCGCAGAATAACTCAAGTCATTTCAATAAATTAATCGGAATGCCAACGATAAGGCGGAGTAATCGTCACCGATGCGCGCGCGTGGCTGCCGCCCGCTGCTTCGGCCTTGACGCCTCTCGCCATGGACGCAAGATGCCGCGCATATCGTTCTCATCGGAGTCGTTCGTCCCATGTCGCTTTCCCCGCAGGCTATCCAGACTCTTTCGCACGTCTCCACCGCGACCATCACCACCGTTCTGCTGAAGAAGGGCCTGCGCAATCTGTGGCTGCGCGGCGCGCGGCCGCTGAAGCCCGGACAGCCGCGACTGGTCGGCCCGGCCTTCACCTTGCGCTTCGTGCCGGCGCGTGAGGATCTGGCGACGCCGGAATCGTGGTCGTCGCCGATCTCGACCCGCACCGCGATCGAGGCGATGCCGGAAGGCTGCATTGCCGTGGTCGATGCGATGGGCGTCAGCACCGCCGGCATCTTCGGCGACATTCTCTGCGCGCGCATGGTGCAGCGGAAGGTGACGGCGCTGGTCACCGACGGCGTGGTGCGCGACGTCGAGGGTGTGCTCGGCACTGGGCTGCCGACCTGGTGCAACGGCGCCGCTGCGCCGCCGTCGGTCGCGGGGCTCACCTTCGTCGGCTGGGGCGAGGGCATCGCCTGCGGCGGTGTCGCGGTGTTTCCGAATGACATCGTGGTCGCGGATCAGGACGGCGTCGTCCTCATTCCGCAGGCGCTGCTGGATCACGTCCTCACCGAAGGCCCGGAGCAGGAGCGGATGGAGGCGTGGATCGTCAACGAGGTCAACAACGGCGCGTCGCTGCCGGGACTTTATCCGATGAACGCCGAAACCAAGGCGCGCTATGCCGCGTTCAAGGCCAAGGCTTGAGACTCTAAGACATAAGCATCGCGCGAACGGGACGGAGAGATTATGGATATTCATCGCAACGGATCGCGGCCGACGCGACGCGGGCCGGCTGATTATTTCACCGGCACGGTCTGGATGGACCCGATCGTCAATGCGCCTGCGCCCGCGCGAGTGGCGGCAGCGCGCGTCGCGTTCGAGCCCGGCGCGCGGACGGCGTGGCACACCCATCCGCTCGGCCAGACGCTTTATGTAATCTCCGGCGTCGGGCGCGTGCAGAAGGAAGGCGAACCGGTGCGCGAAATCCGCGCCGGCGACACGGTGTGGATTCCGCCGGGCGAGAAGCACTGGCACGGCGCCGCGCCCGACCACGCGATGACGCACGTTGCGATACAGGAAGCGGTCAACGGCAGCGCTGTCGAATGGCTGGAGCAGGTGAGCGAGGCGGACTACACGAAGGCGGTGGTGGCGGAGTGAGTTATTTCGTGACGTGATTGGTTACGGAATAAGCCACACGAAAAGCGTCGTCCCCGTGCAGGCGGGGACCCATACGCCACAGCGCTTCGGTTCAATCAACCAAGGCTGGTTTCTCTTATACACCAACGTCAGGGGTTATGGGTCCCCGCCTGCGCGGGGACGACGCCGAGGTTGTTGGTCTTGCAAGCGACACATTGAGGTCGGCGCTCCGGGCAACGAAAGAATTCAGTCTCGTGAAGAAAGACTGAATTTCTTTGTTTCGCTCGCAATGACCGGAAAAACGTGGATGGCCGGAATAAATCCCGCCACGACGAGTAAATTGAGTACGATTTGCCGGGGTTGAGTTTGAAGTCGTTACCCCTTTGGCCACAGGATCAATTGGGTATTGCGAAAACAGGCGATGACAGCATCGTCGCTGTTCCGACGCACCTCCGCATCCCAGACCTGAGTGGTGCGTCCCTTGTGGACAGGCCGCGCGATGCAGGTCACCAGGCCCTCGCGCGCCGTACCGATCAGGTTGCTTTTGAGTTCGACAGTCGTAAATCCGCTGGCGCCTGTCGGCAGACTACGAACGGTGCCGTAACCGCAGCACGTGTCCGCGAGCGAGGTGACCGTTCCCGCATGGAGGTAGCCGTTCCAAGCGCCAAGCGCGCGGCGGACCTCAAGGACTGCAACCACCTCATCCGGCTCGACCTTGGTGAATGTCATGCCGAGAAGGCCGGGCAGATAGTCGGCGCCGGCTGCATTCCATTCTTCGAGGGTCGCGGGAGTCTGGAGAGTCATGAGACGCCTTTTGTGTAAATGAGTTGACCGATCATGAAGTGGACATATGCATCCCGAGACCGGTTAAGCAAGAACGTCGTTCCATGAGACCCGTCGAGGGAAGGGTGCCTCAACCGCCGCGTCGGCAGATATCTGCCTCGGTCAGATCAGTCCGACCATGACAATGGGCAGATGAGGACATCGGAATCCACCTCACTCCACCCTTGTCCAGGTCTGGCCGCCGCAGAACATGCCGCCGAAGGCGCAGCCCTGCACGCGCAGCCGATCAGAGCCTTTCAACGCGATGGTGGAGTCATAGGTGCCGCCGCCCTTCGGGTCATGGATGCGGCCGCTCCACTTCGCCCCGGCCGGGCGCATGTTGATCAGCACCTTGTCCTTGTTCTGGTTGGTTCTTGCGTCGAGCGAGTAGCCGCAGAGGTTGGAGCCGCACGCCTCGATGCGCACCTTGCCTTCCTTCTCCTCGGTCAGCCAGACGCCGAGCGGTGAATTGGCGGCCTGCGGTGCGGCTGGCGCGGGAGCCTGTTGCTGCTGCACCGGTGCCGCGACCGGCGCATTGGCCACCACGGTGGGCCGGGCCGGCGGCTGACTCTGCGGTTGCGTGGCTTCGACCGGTCCGGTTTCCGCCGTCTTTGGCGTTGCAGTTTCGGCGGTCTTCGGTGCGGCCGGCTGCGCGGCAATCGCGGGCGCAGGTGCCGGTTGGGCTTGAGTCCGAGGCTGCGTCGGCCGGACCGGTGCGGCGGCTTCCACGTCCTCGTCGTCCTGCTCGACCTCGATGCGCGCGCCGCGCTTCGGACCGTAGTGGAAGACGCCGGGGATTGAGACCGAGATGCAGGACGGGGAATCGCAGCCGCGTGGCGCATGGATGGTGACCGAGCGGCCGCCGACATCGAACGAATAGGAATCCCCGGCGTGAGCGAGGGAGCTGGAGAGCAGCAGCGCGGCGGCGGCAACGACGACCTTCATGGGAACCTCCTCGATCAGGTCGATCTGATGTCCCGCACCCTAGAAGGAGGAGCGCGCAAGGAATGTGAGATTGGTCACATCGGATGGTAAGGCATCGCAGCGTCTGCGTTGCTTGCCATCAGTCCACCGGAGGCGGCCCGGGGGGCATGATCACGGACGGCTTCGGGGGCTCCTCGGCCTTGTCATCCGGCCACGCCAATTCGCTGCGTAACAATGCGTATTGCTCATGGGCGGCTTGCGCGCGCTCGTCGATCAGCTTGATGGCGGCTTCGCGTGACATCGGACGGCTGGTCACCGGCGTGCCGTTATCGCCCATCACCTCATCAACGACAAAGGTGATGCTGCCGACCGGACGCGCGGTCCAGCGCATCCGTATCGCAGCGATCGGGCCCGGACCCGTTCGCGTGTAGGTGTTGTCGGCCGGAGTCGCGGTGGTTTGCATTGGGGATGTTTCGGCCGCAGCTCGGGTCTTCGTCACGGCGACGTCGGTGACGGGGCCGGTTGCCGATTGTTGGGGAGGAACGATGCGGACCATCACGGACCCTTTTGAAGCGAGTGGCAAGACCGCTCGGATTTTCTGTCATCACGAAGCGTTTGAACAGCCCCGGCGCCGTCCCCGCCTGCGCGGGGACGACGATTTCGCGCTGCAGATTCTCCACAACGGAGCACTTCGACCAAACCCTACGCGCAAATCGCCGGCTTGCGGTCTTTCCACGGTCGCGCCTGTTCGATTTGCGCGGCGAGGCGGAACAGCGTGGCTTCGTCGCCGAACTTCGCGGCGAACATCATGCCGAGCGGCAGCCCGGCGGCGTTCCATGCCAGCGGCATCGACATCGCCGGCTGGCCGGACATATTGAACATGCTGGTGCCCGGCATGTAGCGCCGCAGGATCGGCGAGATGTGCGAAAGATCATCGGACATGCTGTCGATCTCGCCGATGCGCAGCGGCGGCGTGCACAAAGTCGGCGACAGGAACACGTCGCAGTCTTCGAAGAAGGTCGCGAGGCTGCGCGAAATCTGGAACGCGGCGAGTTGCGCGGCGACGTAGTCGGTCGCGCTCTGTTTGGCGGCGTTGCGTGCGCTGGCGAGCGTCAGCCGTTCGAAATCGCGGTCGGTCATGTCGCGGCCGAGCTTCTGCTCGGTGAGGCGCACGGCGAGCGCGGTGTTGGCGGCGACGATCACCGCCATCACTGCGGCGGGGTCGGCGGCGAGTTTCGGTGCGCGTTCCTCGACGTGATGGCCGAGTTTCGACAATTGCGTCGCGACGTCGCGCACGGCGGTAGCGATCTCCGGATCGATCGTATCGCCATAGGTCGATTTGTCGGTGAAGAAAATCCGCAGTCGCCCCGGCTCGCGCTTTACTTCCTCGGCGTAGGGCCGTTCCGGCGCCGGCGCGGTGTAGGGGCTCGACGGCTCGGCGCCGTGAATGGCGTCGAGCATCGCGGCGCTGTCGCGCACGCTGATGCTGACGACGTGATTGCAGGAGAAGCCGCCCCAGCCTTCGCCGCGATCGGGGCCGAGCGGCGTGCGCGCGCGCGTGGGCTTGAGGCCGAACACGCCGGACGCCGATGCCGGAATGCGGATCGAGCCGCCGCCGTCGCTGGCGTGCGCCACCGGCAGGATGCGCGCGGCCACCGCTGCCGCCGCGCCGCCGGACGAACCGCCGGAGGAATGCTGCGGATTCCACGGATTGCGCGTCGGCCCGAACAGCCGCGTTTCGGTCGTCGGCAGCAGGCCGAATTCCGGCGTCGAGGTTTTGCCGAAGATCACGAGGCCGGCGGCCTTGAACCGCGCGGCGACGGTGCCGTCGTGATCGGCGACGTTGTCCTTGAAGATGCTGGCGCCGGAGGTGGTGCGAGTGCTGGCGAGGTATTCCAGATCTTTCAGCAGGAAGGGGACGCCGGTGAAGGGGCCCGACGGCAGGCCGTTCTCGATCTGCTTGCGTGCGTAGTCCTCGTGCTTCACCACGACGGCGTTGATCTGCGGATCGACTTTTGCCGTGCGCGCGATGGCTTCGTCGAGCAACTCGCTTGCGCTGACTTGCTTGCTGCGCACCAGTTCGGCAAGGCCGAGGGCGTCGTAGTTGCCGAATTCCTTGAATGCCATGCGATGCTCCCGAGTGCAGAATAGCCTTTGGTGTCGTCCCCGCGCAGGCGGGGACCCATTACCCCTGGCGTTTGTTGTTAAAGAATAGCCACGCCTTCGTTGCCTTAACCGAACCGCTGCGGCGTATGGGTCCCCGCCTGCGCGGGGACGACGCTTTTCGTGTTGCAAGACCGCGTACGAAACGCCGGTTGACCACGGGACGATGGCTTATCAGCTCAGCACATCCTGATTGATGACGTTCTGCCGGATGGCGTCGCCGTCGAGCGCGCTGAGGATGTTGCGCGCGGTCTGTTCGCCCATGCGGTCGAGCGCTTCGCGGGTGACGCCAGCGACGTGCGGCGCGATGACGACATTGGGCAGCGCGAACAGCGCGTGACCGAGCGGCGGCGGCTCCTGCTCGAACACGTCGAGGCCGGCGCCGGCGAGCTGGCCGGAGGTCAGCGCGTCGTACAGCGCGGCTTCCACCACGATGCCGCCGCGCGCGGTGTTGACGAGGTAGGCGGTCGGCTTCATCAGCTTGAGCCGCGCGGCGTTGATGAGGCCCACCGTCTCCGGCGTCTTCGGGCAATGCAGGCTGATGAAATCGGCGAGGGGCAGGGCTTTGTCGAGATCGTTCACCGGTTCGCAGCCGGCGGCACGGATCTCCTCGGCGCTCTTGTAGGGATCGTAGACCAGCACGGTCATTTCCATCGCGAGGCAACGCTTCGCGGTGCGGGTGCCGATGCGGCCGAAGCCGACGATCAACAGTGTCTTGCCGTAAAGATCGAACGGCAGCAGGCCGAGCCGGGTCGCCCATTTGCCGTCCTTCACCAGCGCATGAAGCTCGACGCCGCGTTTGGCCAGCGTCATCATCATGAAGATCGCCTGTTCGGCGACGGAGGGCGAGTTGGCGGTGCCGGCTACCATCAGCGGCACCTTGCGCTTGCTGAGTGCGGGGACGTTGATGGCATCGAAGCCGACGCCGATGCGGGCGACGACTTTCATGTCCTGTGAGGCGTCGAGTTCATTGTCACCGAACGCGGTGGCGCCGAGCGCCACGCCATGCACAGGTGCGTGCTCTGCGAGGAGGGCGACGAAATCTTTCTGCGGGATCATGTTAGGGAATTCGATGGCTTCGATGTCGCCGCGGTTCTTGAAAAGCTTCCATCCGTGCTCGGACATCGATTCCGTGATCAGCAGTTTCTTCTTGTTGGTCGTCATTCCTCGCCTCGTCTGGCCTTGTTGCGGTCGGCGCTCATAGGACGGCGCCGGTCGCCTCATTTAACAGGTGCATGTGATTGAGGTCTACCGCCAGCCGCAGCGGCGCGCCCGCCTGCGCTTCGATACCAGGATTGATGCGACCGCAGAGCTGGACCCCGGCCAGCGGGAAATAGACGAAGGTTTCCATGCCCATCGGTTCGATTACGTCCGGCGTGGCGTCGAACGGCTGGAACGCCGCGCTTTGGTTGGATTGGGCGTCAACCAGATGCTCGGGCCGCAACCCCAGCAGCAATTTGGTGTCACGCGGGATTCCCCGGTAACGCGCGACGCGCTCGGCCGGGATCGGGAAGGCGGCGGCCTCGCTGACACGGACCTGTAACAGCCCGCCGGATTCCTCTAGCTGGCAGGGGATGAAGTTCATCGCCGGCGAGCCGATGAAGCCGGCAACGAATTTGGTCGCGGGGCGATGATAGAGTTCGTTGGGCGGGCCGATCTGTTCGATGCGGCCATGGTTCATCACCACGACGCGGTCGGCCAAGGTCATGGCCTCGACCTGATCGTGGGTGACGTAGACGGTCGTGGTGCGGACTTTCTGATGCACTTTCTTGATCTCGATGCGCATCTGCACGCGCAGTTTGGCGTCGAGGTTGGAGAGCGGTTCGTCGAACAGGAACACTTTCGGATTGCGGACGATGGCGCGGCCCATCGCCACGCGCTGGCGCTGGCCACCGGACAACTGCTTCGGCTTGCGGTCGATCAGATCGGTGATGTCGAGCATCCGCGCGGCCTCGGTGACGCGCTGTTTGATCTCGGCTTTCGGGTAATGCTTGAGGCGCAGGCCGAACGACATGTTTTCCGCCACCGTCATGTGCGGATAGAGCGCGTAGTTCTGGAACACCATGGCGATATCACGGTCCTTCGGCGGCACGTCGTTGACGACGTCGCCGCCGATCATGATCTCGCCGTCGCTGATATCCTCGAGTCCCGCGATCATCCGCAGCGTGGTTGACTTGCCGCAACCGGACGGTCCCACCAGCACGACGAATTCGTGATCGGGAATATCGAGGTCGATGCCGCGCACCGCTTCGACCTCGTCATAGCGTTTCACCACCTTGCGCAACGTCACTTCCGCCATCGTCTCACCCCTTTGTTGCGCCGGCCGTGAGGCCCGAAATGTAGTAGTCCATCAGGAAAGCGTAGATGATCAGCGGCGGCGCCGCGCCCAGCAGCGCACCGGTCATGATCTGTCCCCAGTTGAAGACGTCGCCCTTGATCAGAGTGGTGATGATGCCGGTTGGCAGCACCTGCTGATCGACCGACGACGTGAACGCCAGCGGATAGAGAAACTGCGCCCAGCTCACGGTGAAGGCGAAAATGGTCGCGGCGATGATGCCGGGCAGCGCCACCGGCACAAAGATGCGCAGCAGTGTTTGCAGCCAGCTTGCGCCGTCAACGATGGCGGCTTCATCAAGCTCCTTCGGGATCGAGGCAAAGTAACCGATCATGATCCAGGTGCAGAACGGCACGGTGAGCGTCGGATAGACGAAGATCAGCACCCACCAGTGATTGATCAGTTCGATGCCGGTCCATTGCGCGAAGGTCGCGAACATCTTGAACAGCGGGATGAACAGCAGCGTATCGGGAATCAGGTAGGTCAGGAACACGCCGGTCGCGAGCGTTGTCGATCCCCAGAACCGCATCCGCGCCAACGCAAAGGCTGCCGGAATCGAGATCAGCATGGTGAGGGTGACGACGAAGATCGACACCAGCGCCGAGTTCTTGAAGAAGGTCAGGAACTGGTTCGAGGTGAGCAGTTCGACGTAGTTCGACAAGGTGGGATTGTAGACCCACCACGGATTGGTCGCCGCCGAGATTTCCGACGATGTCTTCAGCGAGGTGATGAACATGTAGATCGGCGGAAACAGGAAGAAGATCGCGAACAGCGTCAGGAACACGTAAGACCAGCGCATCGCCCATTTGCGGTCCCGGCTCATGCTGCGGACTTTGCGGGAAGGCCCGGCTTTGTCGAGGGTCACGGTGGTCATCGTCAGGCCTCGTTGCCGCGTTTGTTGATGTCGCGCAGGATGAAGATGGCGGCGATCGCCAGGATCGGCACCATGAACAGCGAGATCGACGCGCCGAGCGGGATGTCGTTGCCCTCGATGCCGATGCGGAACGCCCAGGTCGCGAACAGATGCGTCTTGTCGAGCGGCCCGCCCGCGGTGAGGATGCGGACGATATCGAAGTTGGCGAAGGTGACGATCAGCGAGAACAGCGTGGTGATGGCGATGATGTTGCGCATCATCGGCAGCGTCACGTACCAGATACGTTGCCACCAGTTGGCGCCGTCGATCGCGGCCGCTTCATAAAGCTGTTCCGGCACCGATTTCAGCGCCGCCAGATACATGATCAGGAAGAACGGCGCGCCGGCCCAGATGTTGACGAGGATCACCGAGAACCGTGCCCAACTGGCGTCGCCGGTCCACGGGATCGGGCCGATGCCGACCTGGGCCAAAATCCAGTTGAAGGCGCTGTAGGACGGATCGAACAGCCACAGCCACGCCAGCGTGCTCATGGCGGGCGGGATCACCCACGGCACCAGCAGCATGCCGCGCCATTTGCGCTGGCCCTTGTCGGGCAGGTTATGAACGAGGTGCGCGACGACGAAACCGATCAGCGCCTTGAAGATCACGGCGGTGATGGCGAAGAAGCAGGACTGCTGCACCACCATCCAGAAGGTTTCGCGCTTGAACAGGAAGGTGAAGTTGCCGAAGCCGACGAAGCGCTGCATCGATTTGTTCAGGGTCGCGAGATGCAGCGAGTAGAACGCCGGATAAATCACCATGATCGTGATCAGCAGCATTAGCGGCAGCGCCATGAAGAAGGCGATGGTAGACTTGCGCTCAAAGAACTTTCGCAATCCGGAGCGGGTCGTTCGCGCCCTGATGGGCTGGGTCATGGATTGTGCGGCGTCGACCATGGTGCCTCACTTGTCTCGAAAGCCCATATGGCTCGAGGTGAATCAGGGGCGTCGCGCACACGCCGCGCGAAGGTCGCGGCGTGTGCGTCGTTCAGGTTCGGCTTCGTCGTGCGAACGCCGAGGCTAGGTCCGCATGAAGCCTTCGAGTTCACCCTCGGCCCAGGAGAGGGTTTTCTCCATGGCCTCGCCCTGTGCGTAGCGGACGCACATCTTGGTCATGGTAGCTTGCGCGTAAATCTGCTGCGCGATCTTCGGCGGCGCGGGTGAAGCCGCGATCGACCAGGTGTCGAGGTGATCGGGGTTGGGGTAGTGATACAGCGTCCCCTTCGGCGGACCTTCCTCGGCCCAGACCTTGAACTTGGTCATGTTGGCGAAGGAGGGCAGGTCGTAGCCGCCGCTGGCCGTGACCATCGCTTCCGCCTGTTCCGGCTGCGACAGGTACACCAGCAGGCTCTTGGCCGCCGCCTTGTTCTTCGAGAAGCCCCAGATCGACCAGAAGAACGGCAGGAACGGCGAGAAGCGTCCCTTCGGTCCGGCTGGCATGCCGTGGGTCCAGCACTGCTCGGCGATCTTCGGCGCGTCACGCTTGGCCACCGCCCAGGAACTCGGCGGGTTCATGATCAGCGATCCGTTGCCGGACACCAGCCACTTGTTGTTGGAGGAGTCGTCCCAAGCGGTAACGTCAGCCGGCATGAACGACATCAGTTTCTTGTAGAATTCGAGCCACTGCCGCACGGCGTCGCTCTTCACCGCGATGTCGCCCTTGGCGTTGACCAGTTCGCCGCCGAAGGCGCGCAGGAAAGCGCCGGCGGCATCGACGCTATCGGAGGTTTCGCCGAGCCCGATGCCGAACGACTTGCCGCCCTTGTGGCAAGCTTCGGCAGCCTTGAGGAAGGTGTCGAGCGTCCAGTTGTCAGCCTGGGCCTTCGCGCCCGCCGGATACATCGCCTGCATGTCGAGATTGGCGTATTGCTTCATCAGGTCGAGGCGCGAGCAGGGGCCCTTGACCTGACTGCCGGCGGTGGCGGGAACGCCGAGCCACTTGTCCTTGGCGCGGCCGAGATATTCGACCGTTTCGTTGACCTTGCCGTTCTGCTTGATCAACGGTTCCATGATGTCGTTGACCGGCTCGATCTGATCGGCATAGGCCTGCGGCCACCACGTCGGCATGGCGAAAATGTCGTGACCGGCCTTGGCCTGCGATTCCGCCGTGATGCTCAGGAGGTTCTTGTTGCCTTGCGAGGGAATGAAGTCGATCTGCGCCTCGACCTTCTCCTTGTCCGCCCAGGCTTTGACCAACTTGGTCATCACGTCGTTGGCGCCGGGAACCCAGTGATCCCAGAAAGCGATGGAGACCTTGCCTGCGGCATATGCACCCCGGATGAAAGGTGCGGTCATGAGTGCGGCGGATCCTGCGGCGGTAGCGGCCACAAATTGTCGACGAGACAAAGTCCTCGGCATCGCGTTCTCTCCCTGTGAGCTAAATGGCGTCTATGCGTTTTCTCCGTCACTCCGTCTTTCTTCCCGCGCCTAGGTGGTCGGCGGGCATCGCGGAGGTGTCAATGTCATGATCTGAGCAGAAATGCCGCTCGCTGTCGAGAAAGCAACTCCGTCGCGCGTAAAGTTTTTGTCGCAGCGACGAAACAGCGCGTGCGAATGCAGCGCAGCATCGCAGAGGACGGTACCGCTGCGTTCGTCCGTGTCCCTTTGTATTGCGTTGCACGCATGACAGCGTGAAAATCGGCGGATCGCGATGATTTGCTGCGTTGTTCGTCCGATGTCCCAATTCCAGCGAACGAATTGGGTTATCGTGAAGTATGGTAGCAGCGAGCGATCGCTGTCGGGCAGGCCGCGTTGGAGCACAATGAAATGACGGACAGCGAACAGCATGACGCACCGCGCACCATCGATGTGCAATGCTGCGTCGTCGGTGGTGGCCCCGCGGGCATGATGCTGGGTTATCTGCTGGGACGGGCCGGCATCGAAACGGCCGTGCTGGAGAAGCACGCCGATTTCTTCCGCGACTTCCGTGGTGACACGGTGCATCCGTCGACCTTGCAGGTGATGGACGAGCTCGGCCTGATCGATGATTTCCTGAAACTGCCGCACGACAAGCTGCAAAAGCTCGAAGGCTATTTCGGACAAACCAGAATCAGGCTCGCCGACATCAGCCGCACCAGCGCGAAGCATCCGTTCATCGCTTTCATGCCGCAGTGGGACTTTCTCAATTTCCTGCGCGACAAGGGGCAGCGCTATCCGAAGCTCGAGGTGCTGATGAACACCGAGGCGACGGACTTGATCTGGGCGAACCGCGCGGTGTGCGGTGTCGAGGCGCGCGATGCCGAAGGGCCGCTCGCGATCAATGCCAAGCTGGTGGTGGCATGCGACGGGCGGCATTCGACGGTGCGCGTCTGCGCCGGGCTCAATGTCGAGGAGATCGGCGCGCCGATGGACGTGCTCTGGTTCCGCGTCGGCAAGGGGACCGAGACGGAAAGCGTGCTGGCGCGGATCGAGTCCGGGCAGATGATGATCACGCTCGATCGCGGCGATTACTGGCAGTGCGCCTATGTCATCGCCAAGGGGCAGTACGACGCGGTGAAGGCGCGCGGGCTCGATGCGTTCCGCGCCAACATCTGTCATCTCGCGCCGATCCTGACCCCCACCATTGCGGATATCAAAAGCTGGGACGACGTGAAGCTGCTCACGGTCGCGATCAATCGCCTGAAGCGATGGACACGACCCGGCCTTCTGTGCATCGGCGACGCCGCACATGCGATGTCGCCGGTCGGCGGCGTCGGCGTCAACCTCG
>JAFKKL010000051.1 GCA_017305595.1 Hyphomicrobiales bacterium
CCTCGGCGAAATTGTTGAAGAACTGATCCGCCGTCTTGCTGGCGACGCCGTTGATCAGGCGGCTGCCGAGCTGCGCGATCTTCCAGCCGACTTCCGCGTTGACTTCGTATTCGATCTTGCAGCTCTCCGGCGACGAACGTGTGCATCGAGATGCCGAACACCAGCGACTGCTGATCGGATAGTGTCAGCATTTCCTCGAATTGATCGATGATCATCCGATGAAAATCGGTCGCCGGTTGCTGGCGGCTCAGCATTGTCGGACTGTCGTTGATCTCGATCGGGTAGGGCACCGAGAGGATCGGTCCTGAGCGCGTCCGCATCCAGAACGGTTGATCGTCCGCCGGCCAGTCCATCACGAAAGTGTAGCCCGCTTCCTTCAAGATGTCCGGAGTGGTCGGCGTCTCGGCAATCCACGGACCCATCCACCCGTAAGGGCGCTGACCGCAATGCTGCGCCAGCGTTTCGGTCGCGTGACGGATCATCGCGGTTTCGGTCGGCTCGTCCATCTCGGACTGCCGTTCCGAATTGGTGTAGCCGTGCCCGATCACTTCGTCCTTGCGGAGACGGATGCGTTCCGGAATCTGCGGCATGGTTTCGCAGACCGAAGCATTGATGAGGTGAGACATCGGCAGGCCGAAGCTGTCCATCATGTCGAAGATCCGCCAGATGCCGACGCGGAGGCCATAGTCGCGCCAGCCGAAGTTGCGGGTGTCCGGCGGCGGGCCGAGCGCGGTCGGCGTATGGCCGAGGCCCTCGCCGAAGCTGAAATTCTCGACGTTGAGCGCTATGTAGAATGCGAGCTTCTTGTCGCCAGGCCATCGGAAAGCCGGTCGCTGATGGATCGGCGAGTAGTCATAACGACCATGCTGTTTAAGGCGCATCCGACAATTCCTTGTTGTTGACGGCGGAAAACTGCAGAGCCGGTCAGTGAGCGTCGCCGCGCTCCTTCGCGTAGCGGACCAGCGCGAGAAACCGATAGAAGCCATGAACGAACTTGCCGTAAGGCATCGTAATGAACAGAGCGAACACGATGCCGATGTGAAGCGCGAGAAGCATGCCCATCGCGGGCGTCGCGCGCAGCACGAGAAGCAGCAGGCCGGTGATGCTCGTCAGCAGCAGCATGACGAGGAAGCCGACGTCCATGCCGTAGGATCGCGCCTCGACGAGTTCGCTGTCCCGCTGATACTTGGCCCGCAGCAGGCCGATCGGGCCGATGACGAGGCCGAGGCCGCCGAGGGTACCCAACAAGACCGGCAGGTCGTACCAGGGGTAGGGCGCTTCCAGTCCCAGCAGATAATGATAACCGGTGGCAGTTGTCGTCGCGGCGAAGCACAGCAGGAAGCCGTAGAAGGTGAGATGATGATAGAAGCGCCGCGTGTCCGTCGGCTTGTCTTCATCGTTCATGCAGCCGACACCACCGCCGTCGAGATAGCGCAGGCTGGAGGCATCCTTGATCGCCTGCCAGAGCGAGGTTGGTTTCGTCAGCGTGCTGGCCGGTTCGCCGATGTCGCGCCAGAAATTGCGGATGCCCATGGCAATGGCGATCATCGCGTAGAGGAACGCCGCGCCGAATAGCACCGCCATCGCGTTGTGCGGCATCAGTTTGTAGAAGGCGCCGGGGCCGACGTGGACGCCGAACAGCACGCTCGGATCGCGTAGGGCGACGAAGCCGACGATGAAGGCGAACACGCTCAGGCATGTCGCGATACTGATGACAAGCCCGTTGCGCCGGAAGGTCGGCGCGAGGAATTGCGGCCAGGCATAGGCCTCATAGGATTCGGCCCGGACCTTGGCCATCGTCGCCGGCACATTGACGTTGAATTCGTGCGGCGGCGAAAACTGGCAGTCGTAGTAGCAGGCACTGCAGCCATGGCAGAGATTGGCAAGGTAGTTGAGATCGCCGTCGCTGAACGCGCGGCGCATTTCCATGGCCGGGAAGACCGCGCAAATGCCTTCGCAGTAGCGGCAGGAGTTGCAGACCGTCATCAGACGATCGGCCTCTGCCAATGCGCTAGTTGCGTGCATATTTCGCCGCTCCTTGTCCTGCGGCGCGTCCGAAGACGCTGCCGATGGTCATGCCGATGCCGGCCGCGTAGCCTTGTCCCAGCACGTTTCCCGCCATGATTTCCCCGGCCGCGAACATGTTCGCGGTTGGTTTGCCGTCGCTCATGATCATCCGCGCTTCCTTGTTCACCTTGACGCCGAGATAGGTGAAGGTGATGCCGGGGCGCACCGGATAGGCATAGAACGGGCCTTGTTCGATCTTGCGCGCCCAGTGTGTTTTGGGCGGCGTCAGGCCGGCAGTGGTGCAATCGTCGTAGTTGTCCGGATCGAAGGTGCCGGGTTGAACGGCGTTGTTGAACGTAGCGACTGTGTCGGTGAGTTTGTCGGGATCGAGGCCCAGTTGTCCGGCAAGCTCCGCGATGCTGTCGCCTTTGATCGGCGGAAACAGCGACGGCATGAACAGTTCCAGCGAGCGTGCATCGAAGATGATGTAGGCGATCTGGTCGGGCTGCGCCGCGACCAGCCGGCCCCAGATGGCGTAGCGTTTCGGCCAGATGTCCTCGCCCTCGTCGTAGAAACGCTCGCAGTTCTTGTTCACGACGATGCCGTAGATGACGCAATCGAGCCGCGTGATGATGCCGCCGTCGAATTTCGGCGCGCGCGCGTCGATTGCGACCGCGTGGCATTGCGTGACGTCGCCGATCTGCTGAATGTCGTTGTCGATCAGAATGCGCAGAATGGTGCCGCGATTGTACGGCGTGCCGCGAATCAGGAAGTTGCCGGCGATCTCGCCCCAACCCTGCTTGAGCCAATCGATATTGGCCTCGAAGCCGCCGGATGCCGTGACCAGCGCGCCGGCGCGAACCTGCGATGTGCCGGTTTGTTCCTTCACGGTCGCGGACAGAAACATGCCGTCCTCGATTTCGAGCCCGACGACTTCGGCATCGTAGCGAATCTCGACGCCGAGTTGCTCGGCGGTGGCGTAAAGCGCGTTCAGCATGGCGCGGCCGCCGCCGAGGAAGAATGAGTTGGTGCGGCCGAGCGACAGTGTTCCGCCCAGCGAGGGCTGAAACCGCACGCCCTGATCGACGATCCAGGTCAGCATCTCCTTGGACTGCGCGATCATGTGCCGCGCCAGTTCTTCGTCGGTGTGGCCTTGGGTGACGCGTTTCAGGTCTTCCCAGAATTCGTCTTCGGTATAGGGACCGCTAAGCGTTTCGGTGGCGCTGTCGTGCGCGCAACGCATGTTGCGGGTATGTCGGGTGTTGCCGCCACGATAGAATCGCGGCGCCGCTTCGAGCACCAGTACGCTTGCACCGGCGCGGCGGGCGCTGATGGCCGCGCACAAGGCGGCATTGCCGCCGCCGATGACCAGCACGTCGTGGCGTTGCCCGACGGCCTCGGTCACTTGGTGCGCGGTTTGCCCGATGATTTCCCCGTTCTTCAAGGTCTGACTCCCCCGAGTCCCATCGCTGCCTTCGCTGACATGGAGTGGGTTGTTTTGTTTCGTTTAGACCGCCGCCTGTTTCCGTGTAAAGCAAAAATACAAAAAATGGTACAGATTGCGGCGAAAGCCGCCGCGACGCCGTTGTGGTAGCGGTAATTATTCCTACAGATTCCAAAAATATCGAGAATTTAAAGCGTGTTGAGGCTATGAAAACGCGGACAAGGTCTGTGGAAATGACGTTCCATAACTGATCTTTTTAGGCGTTTTCTGAGGTGACAGGCAAAATTTTGCTTGCCTTGTCCCAAAAATGCGACGATCACTGATTTTAGAACGAGAAGGATTGATGGGTCGATGATCGAGCCGGATGCGTCGCGCGCTCCGAACCGTCTGACTGCAACCGAAGCAGCGGCGCTGATCTCGGCGGGGAGGCTGTCGTCCTCCACGCTGGTTCAGTCGTGTCTGGACCGTGTCGCGCTGCGCGAGCCGACAGTTCATGCATGGGCGAATATCGATCCGGCTGCGGCGATGAACGAGGCGCGCGCGCGTGACGCGGATGCTCCGCGCGGACCGCTGCACGGAATCCCTGTGGCGGTGAAAGATGTCATCGATGTCGCCGGTGTGCCGACCGGAATGGGATCGCGGATTTATGACGGCTACGTTCCGTTCGCCGACGCTGCCTGCGTCGCGGCGCTGCGATCCGCCGGTGCGGTGATTCTTGGCAAGACCGTCACCGCCGAGTTCGCCGGCGTTGCTCCCGGTCCGACCACGCACCCTGCCGCGCCGGACCGTACACCGGGCGGCTCATCGAGCGGGTCAGCGGCGGCTGTGGCCGATCACATGGTGCCGGTTGCGCTCGGGACGCAAACCGGGGGCTCGATCATTCGGCCCGCGGCGTTCTGCGGCGTCGTCGGATTCAAGCCGAGCTTCGGTACGATCAATCGCGCCGGTCTAAAACTCGCCGCCGAAAGTTTCGATACCATCGGGATGATGGCGCGCGACGTCGACGACGTCGCGTTGATCTGGCGTGTGCTGGTGGGGGCTGGCGCTACGTCTCTGCAGGCGCCCGAAACATCGCCGCGTCTGCTGGTGTTTCGCGGTCATCAGTGGGATCGCGCGGCGCTCGAAACCGTGTCCGCAATCAGCCAGACTGTGCGACGCCTGCGGGAGCGCGGCGCACAGGTCGAGGAGCTGCCGGTGCCGGACGGCTTTGCCGAACTGAGCAAGGCGCGGGTCGTCATCAACGGCTACGAGCGCGCCCGTGCGCTGGCGTGGGAGCTGCAACATCATGCCGAGCAACTCAGCGGTGCGATGCTGCGTGTCGTCGACAACGGCTGGGCCTATTCATACGACAGCTATCTCGCTGCGGTGAGGCTGGTGGAAAGCTGGCGTGTCCGTATGGCCGATATCATCGGTGCGCACGATGCGATCCTAACTGCGGCCGTCAACGGCGAAGCACCCATGGGGCTCGCGTCTACAGGTGATGCATCGTTTCAGGAAATCTGGAGCCTGCTGCATCTGCCTGCCATCACCTTGCCATTGGCGACGGGGCCGTCCGGATTGCCTGTCGGCGTGCAGTTGGCGGGGCGGCGTCTCGATGACGCCCGGCTCCTTCAACTGGCGAAGTGGGCGCTCAATATCTGCACCCCGCCGTCTCCGTTCGAATCCACTGACACCGGGAGTTCCTGATGCAGTTTTCAAACAGCTTCAATGTGTCGTTGCCGCCTGCGGATGCATGGCGGATGCTGATGAATATTCCAGCCATTGCGCCCTGTATGCCGGGCGCGGAATTGACGGAAGTTGTCGATCCTGAGACCTACAAGGGCAAGGTCGCGGTTCGCATGGGGCCGGTGGTTCTTGCCTTCGCCGGCATTGCCAAATTCGAGGAGCGCGACGACACCGCGCACACTGCGCGCGTCAAGGCGCAGGGGACGGATTCCAAGGGCCGCGGCGGCGCCAGCGCAACCGCCAGCTTTCGGCTCGAGCCGAACGGCTCCGGCAGCAAGGTGCTGATCGATACCGATCTCAACCTGTCCGGCTCGGTCGCGCAGTACGGCCGCAGCGCGGGAATGATTCAGACCATCGCTGCGCAACTCATCAACCAGTTCGCAAAATCGCTCGAGAAGCTGATTGCGGCGTCGGCCGACGCGCAGGGGGATGACGCGGCGCTGTCGCAGGCCTCCGCTGCCAAGCCGATCGGAGCGTTCTCCCTGGTCGCGGGTGCGATGTGGACCACCGTGAAGCGCCCCTTCGGCGCCAAGAATGAAGATGAAAGAGATTCATGATCAGCACGATGTTGACGTTACTGTCGCGCCGGAAACTCGAGCAGAATTATGACTTGGGATACTGGCGGGACGATACCATCTTTTCGCTGGTCAGACATCACGCGACCGCCATTCCGGACAAGGTTGCCGTTCGCGACCGCTCCAGTGAGATCACCTATCGCGAGCTTGCGTCGCGCGCAGAAGCGCTGTCGGCCGCGCTCAAGGCGGCCGGACTCCAGCCCGGCAATCGCATCGCCGTCTGGCTTTCCAGCCGGATCGAGGTCGCGATCGCGCTCGTTGCCTGTTCGCATGGCGGTTACGTGTGCTGCCCGTCGCTGCATCGCGATCATACCTCGTCCGAGGTGATCGAATTGATGGAGCGGATGCGGGCCGCGGCGTTCATCGGAGAGGCCGGTTACGGCGCCGACGCCTCGCGCCGCGATATTTTTGCGGACCTTGATCGGGTATCGACGCTGAAGACAGTCTTCAAGCTGGGGCCGGTCGACGGACACGATGAATTGCCGCTGCCGTCCGCCGGCGCTGCCTCCGACGGCAGGTTCAATCCGGACCCCAATATCGTCGTCTATCTCGCCTTCACCTCGGGGACCACCGGGCGCCCGAAAGGCGTGATGCATAGCGACAACACGCTGCTCGCCAATGCGCGGGCCATGATCGCCGATTGGCAATTCGGCCAGCACTCGGTGATCTACACGATGAGCCCGCTCAGTCACAATCTGGGCCTCGGCTCGCTGATCATGGCGCTTGCCGTCGGCGGCGAGCTTGTCGTTCACGATCTGCGCCGTGGAGCCAGCACGCTCGATCGCATCATCGAAGTCGGCGCCACCTTCATTGTCGGCGTGCCGACGCATGCGATGGATCTGCTGACCGAGATGAAGGCGCGGAAGATGGCCTCGCCCGGGCGTGTCAGAGGATTCAGAATCTCCGGCGCCTCGGCACCTCGCGAAGTGATCGCGCAATTGATCGAGACCGGCGTGATGCCGCAAAGCGGATACGGCATGACCGAGGCCGGGTCGCATCACTACACGCGGATGGACGACAGCGCCGACCGCGTGGTTCAGACCTCCGGTCGGGCATGCGACGGGTATGAGGTGAAGATCTTCTCGCAGGACGATGCCAACCGCGAAGTGGCCGTCGGCGAGATCGGGCAGATCGGCGGACGCGGCGCGAGCCTGATGATCGGATACTTCGACGATCAGCATGCCAACGACGAAGCCTTCAACGCCGAAGGCTGGTTCATGACCGGAGATATCGGCCGGCTCGATCAGGACGGATATCTGCAGATCACCGGACGGAAGAAGGACCTGATCATTCGCGGCGGGCACAACATCTACCCGGCACGGATCGAAAACCTCGCCATGCAGCACCCGGAGATTTCGCGCGCGGCGGCATTGCCGGTGCCCGATCAGCGGCTCGGCGAAAAGGTCTGCCTCGCCGTGATGTTGAAACCCGGCTCGTCGCTGACGTCCGATGATGTGCTTGATCATCTCGATCGCTCGGGCCTGTCACGCTACGACATGCCGGAATACTATCTGCACCTCGATGCGATCCCATTGACTGCCAGCGGCAAGATTCTCAAGCGCGACATCGCATCCCAGGTTGCGGAGGGAAAGCTCACCCCGGTGTCGGTCCGGTTCGTGCCGCGCGGTAATGCGGTGGTGGCGTGACGTCGGCGGTCGCAAGCAAGGAGGGGCCGGCAGGCTTCGATCGCGTCGCGGCGCTGGCTCGGCTGCGTCATGAAATGGCGGAGCCGCCGTTTCACGATTTCCTCCGGCCGCAGGCTGTCGACGTCGAGAGCAACGGTGCCGTCACGGTGCGCCTGCCGTTTCGCCCGGAGTTCCGCCGCCGCAGCGACAGCCCTTTCATCCATGGCGGCATCATCGCCTCGCTGGCCGATCTCGTCGCACACGCCGCCATTGCCGTTCAGGTTCAGCGGATGGTGCCGACGATCGATCTGCGTATCGACTACCTCCGTGCGGCGCCGGAAGGCGATCTGACCGCGATCGGACGGGTCCTGATCGTCGGCAGATCGATCGGACGGGCCGATGTCGAGATCACGGGGACAAGCGGGAAAATTCTGGCAGTGGCGCGGGGCACGTTCAGCACGCGCGAAAGTGAGTGAAGGGATTTCAGCATGCGAGCAGTGGTGGTGCGCGAGTTCGGGACGCCCGAAAGCCTCTCCATCGAGCAGGTTGAGGCTCCGCGTCCCGGCCCGGACGAAATTCTCGTCGAGGTCGAGGCCGTTGGCGTCAACTTCGTCGATCTGCTGGTGATCGGCGGCACCTATCAGTTCCTGCCGCCGCGTCCGTTCACGCCGGGCAAGTTGCCTGCCGGCCGCGTCATCGCGATCGGCGATAACGTCAAGAGGTTCGCGGTCGGTGATCGGGTGCTGACAACCGCAGAGCAGGGAGGCTATGCGGAGCAGGCCGTCGCGTTGGCAGAGCACTGCTATCGCATTCCCGACAGCATGCCCTTCACCGACGCGGCCGCGATGGCGCTGGCGTTCGACACGGCGTGGTTCGCGCTTCACGAACGCGGCCGTCTGCGTGCCGGCGAGACGGTGTTGGTGCTTGGGGCGACCGGCGCAGTCGGGCTTGCCGCCATTCAATTGGCCAAGGCATTCGGTGCGCGCGTCATCGCCGGTGTTTCGTCGATGAGCAAGGCGGATATCGTCACAACGGCGGGCGCCGATGGCGTGGTCGATCTTTCAGTGGAGAACCTGCGCGACGGACTACGCGATCAGGTGCACGCTCTCACGGATGGCCGGGGAGCTGACGTTGTCATCGATTCGCTCGGCGATCGCTTCTTCGCCGCGGCCTTGCGGGCCATGGCCTGGTGCGGACGTCTCGTCGTGGTCGGCTTTGCCGCCGGCGAAATCCCTTCCGTGAAGGTGAACTACCTCATGGTCAAGAACATCGAGGTGAGCGGCCTCCAGGTGAGCGATTACCGCAAGCGCATGCCGGCTCGCATGCGGGAATGCTTCGAGCCGATTTTCGCGCTTTACGAACAAGGGGCGGTCCGGGCACCCAGGATGTCGGTTCGGCCACTGGACGGCTTTGCACAGGCGCTTGCGGAAATTCGCGACCGCAAGTCCAAGGATCGCATTGTTCTTACGCCCTGAGGCGCGCGATACACGTAGGGGCGCAAAAACTGGGCAGTACTGGAAGCCGGCTATTCCAAAATCGGTACAGGATTGGCATAGATAGAGGGGGATGTCCGAAGCAACTTAAGGGTGTCTTTGTACGATGTCGCTTCCGATCCGCGTGAGGCGTCATAGAAGGCACAGGGAAACGCCGCAGATCGACAGGTGCTGAATTGACCGTCCGTTACAAAGAGATCGCAGACCGGTTGCGCGCATTTCGGCTCGGCTCCGGGCTGAGCGCGGACGAAATCGCGAAACGCGTCGGCATCTCCCGGACGGCCCTCTACCGCTTCGAGAAAGGCGAGCTTGCCAAAATTGAGACACTTGAGAAGCTCTCGGAGTTGCTTGGTGTCTCGATGCCGACCCTTTTGGGCGTCGGCATCGAATACATGCCATCGGCCGTCAGTTACTTCGAGCGGATGCGTCAGTTCGAGGAAACCGCCGAGCATATCATCGCGCTGTCCGGGCCGGTTTCCTTCCTGCTCGCCTCGGATCGCTTTCTCGATCTGCTCGAAACCGTCCTGAAGGAGAGCCTGCCGACGGATTTGCCCGATCGGGATAAGTTCGTGGCGCAGGTCGACAGGATTATTGAAATTCTTCACCAGCGGAAGGTCACATATCGCCGTCGCAGGCCGGGGATTCTCAACCTGATCTCGGCCCGTGAGATCCGCCGTTTCGTGCAGAGCGGCTTCATCGGAAATCCTTCCATCACGGGCGATCTTCTGGAGGAGCGTCGCGCCCTGGCGCGAGCGGAGGTCGAGCATTTCGCGAATGTCGTCGAAGAACAGGCGATCGGTGTTCAAATCGGCCTCGTCACGGAATCCTTGCCGCATACGCATTTCCAGATTTTCAGGATGGCGGATACCAAGATGTTGACGCTGAGCCCGTTTCGTCTCGGCGAGCAGCCCAACATCCGGCTCGGTGTTGCGATGATCACTTCGGCCTCGGAAGCGATCAGCCTTCATGAAAAAGTCGTCAACGAGATGTGGCGCGGCGCGATCAAGGGACCCGCCGCGGCGGCGCTTTTGAGAAGCCTCGTTTCAGTCGACGGACAACAAGCTGCCCCTGCCGCTACGGAGGTTTCGAGCAAACCGTTAGCGGAAACGATCGTGCGCGATCCGAGAAGCGATAAGAAATCTCCGCGTCGGATTCGCCCGGCACAAGAGTGAAGTCCGCCAGCTTGCGGGTCCTGCTCCCGTCGATTGAATAGGCTACCGCATCAGCCAAAGCCGCCCCGCAAATGAATCACGCGGCGGCGCGGTTCATCACACATCCTCATACGCGCGAAACGCACATCGTTTCAGAATGGTGAGGGGAATGGTTTTGGACCCAGCTCTTCTGCCGACGATCAGAACCCGTCCGGTCGCGGTCAGATCGCCTTCCGGCGCCGCATGGAGGTAGCCGATACGCAGATCGATCGTCGGCACCATCCGCTGAACCTGAACGGCAATGACGGCGTGTGCGACGAGATCCGCCAGCAAGGCGATGATGCCGCCACGACGTCCGGATCATGTATCGTATCTGTGATAATCACAAAGGCCTGCTTTCTCGATGAGGCGCAGGAAGCTGTTCGACAAAGCTCGCCTTTGCTGCTTTGATATTAGACAGCGGCCAACTGTCGGGGAGTTGAATCGATGGATCTGAAACTAGCCAAGAAGAATGCGCTGATCACTGGTGGGAGTAAGGGGATCGGTTTTGCCATTGCAGAACTGTTTGCTGCCGAGGGGGCGAACGTCGCAATTTGTGCGCGTGGAGCAGAGGACGTTGCATCTGCCACTTCCGTCTTGGCGGCCAGGGGCGTCAAAAGCTTTGGGCAGGCAATTGATGTGGCTGATCCTGTGAAGCTGAAAGGTTGGGTCGAAGGTGCTGCAACCGAGTTTGGCGGCATCGACGCCCTCGTCTGTAATGTCAGCGCGCTGGCGGTCGGCGATACCCCCGAGACCTGGGAACGGTCTTTTCGGGTCGATATGATGCATACGGTGAACGCAGTCGCGGCGGCGATGCCTTACCTTGAGAAGTCTCACTCAGCTTCAATCGCGATTGTATCAAGTGTGTCTGGGCTCGAAGTCGACTTTGCTGCCGGATCATACGGAGCTTTCAAGGCGGCCCTCATTCACTATGCCAAGGGGTTAAGTAATCAGCTGGCAGCCAAGGGTATTCGCGTTAATGCGGTTTCACCCGGCAACACTTATTTCGAAGGCGGTATCTGGCAGAACATCGAGCAGGGGTCGCCCGATCTTTACAAGACGGCGATGTCATTGAATCCAACGGGTCGAATGGGTACGCCTCAGGAAGTTGCGGCTGGTGTCGTTTTTCTTGCCAGTCCGCTTGCCGGCCGTATTTCCGGCACCAACCTCATTATCGACGGAGCTTTGACGCGTGCCGTCTGACGAGCGGCATTTATCTACAACGGGAGGTCAGGTCAGCTTGGATGTATTGCCAGCGGGACCTGACCGCCGCTTGCGACGATCTCTGCGCTTAGCTCCTCGATTGTCGTGCGGCGCTGCATAGCGGTGCGACGGATCAGGGCAAATGCCGCCGCCTCCGTCAGTTTCCGATGCTCCATGAGATAAAGAATCGCTGCAATCACGAGACGCCGCGATTTGACACGGAATTCCAGATGTTTGATGCGTTCGATCGCTTCGGTACGCTGTTGAGCGATCCCGAATGCCATCACAAGGGCGCTATAGAGGCCCGCTGAGCGAATAGGCTTAATCAGAAAAGATGCGGGTTTCAGATCAAGCAACCATTTCAGTCGACTGGGCGTCTCGATCCCGACCAATGCGATAATGGGTGTTGTCGGATCAATCGGAAGCGCCGGTACCTGCTCGATGGGAAACAGGTCGGCATCCAGAAGGACGACATCAGCTTCAGTGGTTGGTGGGCCATCTCCCCATGGGACGATCTGAACACCCAGACGGTTGAGCTGGCGGCGGATAATGCCCAGCTCCCGCTCATCGTGCATGATTGTCAGCGCGATACGGCCGCGAACCGAAAGCGGTGATTGCTGTGTCAATTCAATAACCGTAATCGCTGTTGTTGGGGAGGAGGCGAGGTGCTCGTACTGTGTGGGCGTACCAATGGCGCGGCGTCGAGCCCTGAAAGATAGGGGTCCGGCTTCTGGGGAGCTTCTGCCTCCCAGAAAATGTCGAACTGCTCATTCTTCGTTGAGCGCGCGAGCCGTGGAGTTAGGAAACAATGATTGTTGTCCGGATCGACCCAAATGGGCCCCTGCGGCGATTGGTAGCAATGATTTGCTGCGGCGCTTCGAACGTCGTTGACGCTAGTTGATCCGGCTCGCTTGATGGCGCGGGCAAGAAGCATAATCGAAACGTAGGTCGATTGCCCATCGACGGACGGGCTGCTGTCGATGCCGTGTCGATCTTTCCATCGCGATACAAATGCGCGATTTTCCAGAAGATCGATGCTTTCGAAATAGGCCGACGACGTAATGCACCCTGCAGCAGCATTGCCGCCAATGATTTTCAGCTCAGGTTCGCACAGACTGCAACTGAGGACGGTGGTGGTGAAGCGAGCTTTAAGTGTCGCAGCGTGCAGGGCACGCATGAAAATATAGCTGGATTCTCCAACCAGCGTATTGAGTACAACTGGTGGGCGACGGCTGACGATTTCTTGGACGATATGTTCGACATTTAATTCGCCGAGATCAATCAAGCGCTCCGCCAGGATACTGCCTCCGACGGCACTCACAAGCTCACGCGTGACGCGATTTGTTTCCCAAGTCCAGACATAGTTTGATCCCACGCAAAACACGTCGCGCGCCAGATGATCAAGCATGTAGCGAATGAGGGGCACGACTGCGTGATTGGGTGCGGCGCCAACGTAGATTATGTTGTCGCTGCATTCGAAGCCTTCGTACCGGGCAGGGTGCCAAAGTAGTCGATCGGTCCGTTCAATGATCGGAAGAACTTGCTTGCGCGAGGCAGAGGTGTAGCAACCCACGATATGATCGACACCGACTTCGCGAATGAGGTGTTCACACGCTGTGTGATAAGCGGAAACAACACCTGCCGGATCGCGCAGATGCGGTACCAGTTCGAAATCAAACTGGTTGTCGGCATTTACTTCATCTATAGCCATCCGTGCACTTTTCAGCATCTCACCGCCCATCATTTGATAAGGGCCGGACTGTGAGAACAGAAGACCGATAGGAATGGAAGATTTGCTCATGATGGACCTGCTGTCGTGAGCAAAGCACGGTCGCGCACGAGATGGAAGTGAGATCGGAATAACGCTGTGACGAGTCACCGTCATGCGATTGTGCGATGCGTGATAAGAATCTCTGCGCCCTGCCATTGACATTCGTCGTAACACTAAAGCAGTATGATGAAAGGAAGCGTAGTTGCAGAGGATATTTGCTTGGCCGATGATGTCCGGGCAAATGAGATAACTACCTCGCCACACCTTCCGAACTGAACGATAACAATCGGCATGGAAGCCATTCGGGACCCTGAAGAGGTCGCGGGTGGCTTTTTGTTTTGTCGTCGATCCAGGGGTGAACGATGAGCAAGCGAGACCAGAATAAGAGTTGGTGACGGCATTCGACGGCCTGTTTGCCGCGATGCGCACCGTTGACGATGTGGCCGTCACGTTCGGCCAGCATCAGTCAGCTTACTGACAATTCCATCTATCCCGTTCACCCGAAGTAAGGGCTGCTTTCGGCTGCCCGCCTGTGCGTAAAAACCGCGAGAGGAAACGAAAGAGATGACAAGCACCAATCTGCATTATCTCGGGCTTATCGAGACCGGCAAACTCGTCCAATCGCGGAAACTTTCGCCCGTTGAAGTCACGCAGGCGGCCCTTGACCGTATTGCTCGTCTCGATGGCGCGTTGAAGAGTTATTCCACCGTGGTCGGCGAGGCCGCATTGACCCAGGCTCATACCGCAGAGAAGGAAATTGCAAGCGGCAAGGTGCGCGGCCCCCTGCATGGCGTTCCCGTCGCTGTGAAGGATCTGTGCTGGATGAAGGACACGCCGACGTCTCACGGAATGACCATTCTGCGCGATAACCGTCCGAAGGAAGACGGCACTGTTGTTGCGCGGCTCCGTGAGGCCGGTGCTGTCATTCTCGGCAAACTACAGCAGACCGAAGGTGCCTATGCTGATCATCATCCGAAGATAGATCCGCCGAAAAATCCTTGGAATGCCGATCTTTGGACTGGCGTTTCCTCAAGTGGATCCGGCGTCGCGACAGCGGCCGGCCTCTGCTACGGCTCGATCGGCACGGATACCGGCGGTTCAATCCGTTTTCCGTCGGCGGCGAATGGCGTTACGGGATTGAAGCCGACGTGGGGACGCGTCAGTCGTTACGGCGCGTTCGAGTTGGCTGCGACGCTTGACCACATCGGTCCGATGACGCGCAACGCGAGCGATTGCGGTGCGATGCTGGGTGCCATTGCCGGTGCTGACCCGAAAGATCCGACTGCGGTTCCGGTTCCGGTACCTGACTATTTGGCGAACCTGACCGGCAATCTGCGCGGCATGACGATTGGTGTCGATCGCAAGCTGGTCAACGACAGTTCTGATGCCGATACGAGGAAGGCATTCGAGGAAGCACTCAAGGCGGTGACCGAACTTGGCGCAACCATCAAGGACATCAATTTCCCGGATTCGACGGATGTCGTAAACGACTGGTTCCCGCTGTGCGGTGCGGAGACGGCGGTTGCGCACGAAGCGACCTATCCGTCGCGCAAGGATGAGTACGGTCCGGGCCTTGCCGGGGTGATCGAACTCGGGAGGCAATTGTCCGGCATGGACTATCAGAAGATCGTTCTGCGGCGTGAAGCGTTCCGTGGTCGGCTTCGCGCGCTGTTCGAGACGATCGATCTTTTTGTTATCCCGGCGCAGGCTGTTGCGGCGCCAACGTTGGCGAAGATGGCAACGTTTGGCGAGGACCCGGATTTGCTTAACGGCCTTCTTCGTTTCACCTGTCCGTTCGACATGACCGGAAGTCCGACGATCACCGTTCCCGCAGGCGTGACGGCCAACGGCGGCCGTATCGGATTCCAGTTCGTCGGGCGGCATTTCGACGAGGCTCGCCTCGTTACCGCGGGTGATGCCTTCCAGCGTGTCACGAACTGGCACAAAGAACATCCTTCGCTCTGAAGCGAGTGCCGTGTCCGGCATTTTCTGGAAGCGGCACGCCATCATGGAGCTGCAATGCTCCGTGCGGTTGAGGATGCGGAAATGCGGTTCGCCGCCAAGCGGCGGCGGACTGTTCTGAAACTGAGGAGCGCGCAATGGTCGATCACGGCTGGCTATCAACGTCCGTTATGTCGAAACGTGGTGAAGCCGGAGGGAGGGCCGGCAAACAGCACGGCCTGTCGATCGCGCAACAGGGCAATTTTCATTACGTCTACGGCCCCTATGCAAAACCGACACTGACGGTTCGACCGGGTGATGTTGTCGTGGTCGAGACCGAGGATGCCTTCGGCGGGGTGATCACCAGCGAGGCTGACAAACCGACCGAAAAGTTGAACTTTCCGTATCTCAACCCGCAATGTGGGCCAATCGCGGTAGAAGGTGTGCAGAAAGGTGATTGTCTGGCCGTCTACATTCATGCCGTCGAAACGCGTGGCGAACAACCCGCCGGTACCACTTGTATCATGCCGGAGTTCGGTGGCTTGGTGAGTACCGGTTCGACCGCGATGCTGAATCCGCCGCTCCCGGAGCGCGTGCGCAAGCTGCACGTCGACAAGGATGGTGTGCGCTGGAGTGACAAAATCGTCCTTCCGTATGAACCGTTCATCGGGACGATCGGCGTTTCACCAGAAATCGAAGCCATTTCGTCACTACAGCCGGATTATCACGGCGGGAACATGGATCTGCCGGATGTTGCGCCAGGAGCCGTGTTGTATCTGCCGGTCCACACCAACGGCGGTCTGCTCTACGTCGGTGATTGTCACGCAACGCAAGGCGACGGTGAGTTGTCGGGTGTCGCCTTGGAGCAGCGTGCAACGGTTACGTTGCAGATCGACGTCATCAAGAACTGGAGCTTTGCCTGGCCGCGACTGGAGACACGCGATTTCATCATGACGATCGGCAGTGCGCGACCGCTCGAGGACGCTGCCCGGATCGCTTATCGCGAGCTCGTTCGATGGATGAGTGCAGACTACGGCTTTGACGAAATCGATGCCTACATGCTGCTGAGCCAAGCCGGACGAATGCGGCTCGGTAACATGGTCGATCCAAAATACACGATGGGCGCTTCCATTCTCAAAAAGTACCTCGGTGCATAAGCGTTAAGAAATACTCCGAGCTTCGACCAAGAAAGAAATTCAAAGGGAGATTCAGCAGCAATGAGCGCATTCAAAACTATTCTCGTCGCAGCCAGCTCTATCGCCTTGCTGGCATGCGCCGCTACCGGCGTTCAAGCCGCCGACCCGCTCAAGATCGGCTTGATGGAGGATATCTCAGGTGATCTTGCTTTCATGGGCATGCCGAAGCTGCATGGTTCCCAGCTCGCTGTAGAAGAAATTAACAAGGGAGGTGGCATTCTCGGACGGCAGGTCGAGCTCATTCATCTCGATCCGCAGGGCGACAATGCGCGCTATCAGGAATTCACGCGTCGGCTGTTGAACCGCGACAAGGTGGATGTTCTGATCGGCGGTATCACGTCGGCTTCTCGCGAGGCCGTGCGGCCGATCGTCAATCGGACCAAGACCCCGTATTTCTATACCAACCAGTATGAAGGCGGCGTGTGCGACGCCAACATGATCAGCATGGGCGCGGTGCCGGAACAACAATTCTCAACGCTGATTCCGTGGATGGTCGAGAAATTCGGCAAGAAAGTTTACGTTGTCGCCGCGGACTATAACTTCGGGCAGATTTCGGCGGAGTGGAATCGTAAGATCCTGAAGGATCTCGGTGGCACCGTCGTTGGCGAGGAGTTCATTCCGCTCGGTGTTTCGCAGTTCGCCCAGACGATCCAGAATATTCAGAAGGCCAAGCCGGACTGGATTTTGACGATCAACGTCGGCGCCGCCCAGGATTCATTTTTCGAGCAGGCTGCAGCCGCGAAGCTGAACTTGCCGATGGGGTCTTCGATAAAGATCATGCTGGGCTTCGAGCACAAGCGCTTCGCGCCGCCGGCTTTGAACAACATGCATGTTACCGCGAACTGGTTCGAGGAAATCGATACTCCTGAGGCCAACGCGTTCAAGAAGCGGTGGCACGCCAAGTTCCCCGACGAGATCTACATCAACGACATGGGGTACAACGCCTATCACGCGATCTACATGTACAAGATGCTTGTGGAGCAGGCTAAATCGACCAAACTCGACGATCTCCGAAAGGTGATAGCGACGGGGAAGGCCTGCATCGATGCAGCGGAAGGTCAGGTCTGTATCGATCCGAAGAGCCAGCACACGTCACATCGCATGCGGCTAGGCTCCGGCGGCCCGAAGCATGAGATCAGTGTCGACAAGGACTACGGTACGATCCAGCCATACTGGTTAAGCGAGATCGGCTGCGATCTGACTAAGAAGAACGACAAGGACCAGTATACGCCAACTCACTTGCCGAAGAAGTAGTCAGCTTACGTCCGGGCGACGCGCGCTATTGCACGTCGCCCGTCATTTTCCGGGTGCGGACAATATCTCTTACGCCGACTCGGCTCCGGAGGATCTCGTGCTCTCCGAACTATTCTCGTTGTTTTATCAGTTCGCCGATGTCTTTGCGTTTCTGGTTCTCGCTTCGGCAGGACTGGCGATCGTGTTCGGGATGATGGGCGTCATCAACATGGCGCACGGCGAATTCATCATGTGCGGGGCCTACGTTACAGTCGGTCTCGTCAATCTGGGCGTTCCATTGCCAGTAGCGCAGATCGTCGCGGCGATTACTGCGGGACTCATCGGCATCCTGATCGAGATCCTTGTGGTGCGGAGATTCTACAAGCGTCCGCTCGATTCGCTATTGGCGACGTGGGGCCTCAGTCTGATCGTGACGCAGGGGATGTTGATTGTCGTTGGTTCGTCGATCCGGGGCATCGGTACGCCGGAGGGGAGCTTCGCCGTCGGTGATTACACGTTCTCGACATACCGAATGATCCTGTTCGCCTGTGCACTCGCCGTGCTGGTGGGCATCTATGTTCTCTTCATGCGAACCCGCTTCGGCATCATCGCACGCGCGACCATGCAAAATGCGGGCATGGCACAGGCACTAGGCGCCCGCACCGGACGCATCTATGCCGTGAGCTTCGGTATCGGGGCCGGGCTAGCCGGGTTGTGCGGAGCACTTTATGCGCCGACCATGACTCTGATTCCGACCATGGGCGCGACGTTCATCGTGGAGAGCTTCGTTACGGTGGTGGTTGGTGGCGCGAACGTTCTGCTCGGGACCGCGCCGGCGGCGATGCTGCTTGCGTTGGTGCGTATGTCTCTCAACGCATCCTACGGACAGATCATCGGGCAGATCGGCATGTTGTTTGCCGTGATTGCCATCATTCGCATTCTGCCAGAGGGATTCTCCAGCATTCTGGCACGGCGAGGACGATGACATGCAACGTTTCAAGGACTTCCGATGCTAAGTCTCGTCAATGGGCCACAGACCAACGGCAACGGCCGCGGATTTTGGCTGGCATTTCTGGCTGTTCTGACGATGGCCTTGATCTATCCCGTCTTCGCTGATTCCTACGATGTCGGAAATTTCTCGTACTTTCTGATCTGGATATTCATGGCGCTCGGCCTCAGCTTGATCTGGGGCTACGGCGGTATGCTGACATTCGGCCAGACGTTCTTTTTCGGCATCGCCGGGTACGGCTACGGCGTGCTGGCGATCATCATGGGTGGCGGGACGGCGACGATCGCGGCGTTGATATTGTCCGTGTTTGTCGCGGCATTTGCCGCCGCTGTCCTTGGCTACTTTATGATATGGGGCCGCATCAGCGGCATGTTCTTTGGTATCGTGACGTTGGCCGCGACCCTGTCCCTGGCTTTTTTCCTTGGACAGACGGCGGGACCCGAGTGGCATATCGGGGGTGCGCGCCTCAACGGATTTAACGGCATGAAGGGGATGGATCCGCTGACCGTCGGCGAAGTCTATATCGAGGGGACGATCCTCTACTATGTTCTGATTGCGCTGATCCTGGTCACCTATCTTGGCCTTCGCATGCTGGTAAATTCCCGCATTGGCAATGTGATCGTTGCTATTCGGGAGGATCCTCAGCGTGCCGAGATGCTCGGATATGATGTCAGAAAGTATCAGTTGCTGACATTCTGCATCGGGAGCGGTCTCGCTGGGTTGAGTGGTGCGCTTTACACGTCGTGGGGACAGTTCATCACACCATCGAGTATAGGTCTGCCTGCCGCGGCGATGCCGATCATTTGGGTTGCATTCTCCGGCCGGAGCGATCTGACAGCAACACTGGTCGGGTCGTTTCTGCTGCTATTCGGCTTTCAGACCATTACAATCTACAGTCAGCAAGCCGCGCTGGTTCTAATGGGTGCGCTGTTGCTTGCCACCGTCATGATGATGCCGCAGGGGTTCATCGTCGGTATTGCGCAGGCGGTAGGCCGACGATGGCAGCAGCTTTCCGGCCGTAAGAGGAGTGGGAACGGCTCGTTGCAAAGTGGTGAATCCTGACATGCCGTTGATTGATATCAAGGGTGTCTCGAAGCGTTTCGGCGGTCTCACGGCCGTCTCTGGTGTCGACCTGAGCATCGATGAAGGCGAGATTCACTGCCTGATCGGACCAAACGGCGCAGGCAAAAGCACACTGTTCAAGCTGATCGTCGGAGTCTATCAGCCGACGGTTGGCTCGATCTTGTTCAGCAATACGGACATTACTGGAGAAAGATCTTATGCCCGCGTTCAGCGCGGCATGAGCATCAAGATGCAGGCGCCGAGTGTCTTCAAGGAGTTGCCGGTTCGACAAAATCTTGATGTAGCACTGCAACAGAAGCAAAGCGGCAATGACCTGACGGTCGAGCGAGAGCGTTTGCTTCAGTTGCTCGATCTCGCCGACGATGCCGACAAGCCTGCGGGTGCGCTTGCCCATGGCCAACAACAATGGCTTGAGATTGGCATGGCGCTTGCGCTTCGCCCGCGGTTGTTGCTGCTGGACGAGCCAACGGCGGGAATGTCGCCGGAGGAAACCCATCGAACCGGAGAATTGATCAAGTCGCTTAATCGAGACGGCATGACGGTCATTGTTGTCGAACACGACATGGCGTTCGTCCGGCAGATCGCTCAACGCGTGACGGTGCTTCATCTCGGACGAATCTTTGCAGACGGCACGCTCGAACATGTCGTCAATGATCCCCGCGTGGCGGAAATCTATCTCGGGAAAGCACATCATGGCTGAGAGCGTTCTCGCCGTTCAAGGGCTATGGGCGGCCTATGGTGCGACGCCAATCCTACAGGGCGTTGATATGACGGTGCATCGCGGCGAGATTGTCGGCGTGATCGGCCGCAATGGCGCCGGCAAGACCACGCTGATGCGCTGCCTGATCGGTCTCGTCCGCGCGACGCGGGGTTCGATTGAATTTCAGGGCAGGAATATCACCACGTTGACGGCCGACGCCCGCGCCCGGGAAGGCATCGGCTATATCCCGCAAGGACGCGATGTATTCCCCCAGATGACTGTGGAAGAAAATCTCGAGGTCGGCAAACTGATCGGTGGGTCCGATGCGCGCAAGCTGCCAGATCTTGTCTACAACTATTTCCCGCGCCTCAAGGAAAGGCGGCGACAGATCGCTGGCACGATGTCCGGCGGCGAGCAGCAGCAGTTGGCAATCGGCCGCGCGCTGATCGGAAATCCGGCGCTCATCCTTCTCGATGAACCGTCGGAAGGTGTCCAGCCATCGGTCGTGCAGTTGATCTGCGAGGCTCTGAAGTCGATCCGGGACGAGATCGGAACGACGATTGTATTCGTCGAGCAAAATCTAGATACGATTCTGGCAATTGCTGAACGTTGCTATGTGATGGAGAAAGGCCGGATAGCGACAACATTAGATGAGATCGATGCGGAGCACGTCCGCGCCCAACTGCTGATATAGGCTGCGCGTGCGTTCTGGATTCGTCAACGAGTGTGATTTGATATCCGGCTGCGGTCCAAGACTAGCTGGCGCTGTCGATCAGGCTTTCCAACAGTCGCTTCAGTTCGCTGGTCGACTTATTGCCGTAGCTTTGGATGATGTCCGCCTCCTGCCGCTCGGCAAGCGAGCTAAGCCGCTTGGCGAGCGCTTTTCCACGATCGGACAGATGCATCAGGACACGTCGACGGTCGGACGGATCCTGCACACGATAGACGAGCGCATCGGAGACCATTCGGTCGACCATTTTGGTGAGAGTCGGGTGGTTGAGAAGAACGGCGTTGGCGAGATCACCCATCGAATGGCCCTTGCCATCGGCGAGGATCATCAGGACGCGCCATTGCTCGACAGGGACGCCTTCTTTACGGAGCCTGCTTTCGAGGTGCCGATTTATTTCCCGGTTGGCTTGGGCAAGCAGATAAGCGAGGTGGTCGCTAATGGCGGGTTTCCGGGCAGGAGTTTTGGCCACGATAATGACTTTGCCTTGCGCAGTTGATCTGAAGATCAGCACGTGTTGCTCACCAGAAGAGCATCATATGCCTGCCAACAGTTGAAAATTCAACATTTTCCCTTAAAATATTTTTCAAACGGTCTGGAAGTCAGCAACTTGAATGACTTGGAAGCAAGGCCGGTTAGGAGGAGGGTTTGCAGCTATCCATCGATTGCGGAATGCAGATTCCACTTACGGTGCCGCCCCACGCTCTGTTGAAGTTGCCGCAGGCGGGTCTCCCGAGTTCATTTCGCCTGACCCACGATGACCTTCCGGACCAGAGACGGGCACGGCGCAAGTTTCGCATTGCCAATTTCGTGACGTCGAGTGGCTCCCCCGG
>JAFKKL010000052.1 GCA_017305595.1 Hyphomicrobiales bacterium
GCAGAATGCCTGACGTATTGATGCGCTCGACCTCCGCTTCCGGATCGAGCACCAGCGGTGCGAAGGAGGGCGTGCGGGACATCGGTGCTGTCATGGGTTCGATCCTGTCAGAGGGCGGCGGCCAGCCTGCGGCATGGACTCGACTGACAATGCCTCAGATTTCGCCATCAACTCTCGCGGAGCCCCAAAGGAACACACCTTGGGCGCATTGCCTGCCGGGCGCGCGGCGACTATCAGGACAGCCATGACGCTGATCGACCTCGCCAACCCGACCCGGTTCCTGTCGCTGACGGCCAAGATCCTGCCGTGGCTCGCGGCGGCGACCGCCATCCTGCTCGCCATCGGCCTCTATCAGTCGGCGATGGCGCCGGACGACTACCAGCAGGGCGCGACCGTCAAGATCATGTTCATCCACGTGCCCAACGCCTGGCTATCGATGTTCGTGTGGGGCGTGATGAGCCTGTCCGCGCTCGGCACCCTGGTGTGGCGGCATCCGCTCGCCGACGTCTCGGCCAAGGCGGCGGCACCGATCGGCGCGGCGTTCACCTTCCTCGCGTTGGTCACCGGCTCGCTGTGGGGCCGCCCGATGTGGGGCACCTATTGGGAATGGGACGCGCGGCTGACCTCGGTGCTGATCCTGTTCCTGATGTATCTCGGCCTGATCGCGCTGTGGCGCGCGGTGGAAGACCCCTCGCGCGCCGCGCGCGCCGCCGCGGTGCTGACGCTGGTTGGCGCGATCAACATTCCGATCATCAAGTTTTCCGTCGACTGGTGGAATACGCTGCATCAACCCGCCTCGGTGCTACGCATGGGCGGCTCGACGCTCGACAAGGCCTTCCTGATTCCCTTGCTGGTGATGGCGGTGGCATTCTCGCTGTTGTTCATCACGCTGCATCTCGCCGCCATGCGCAACGAGATTTTGCGTCGCCGCGTCCGCGCGCTGCAAATGCAGCAAGCCAGCCAGCCGCGAGCCTGATCCGATGTCGCTCGGTCCCTACGCATCCTTCATTGTGTGGTCCTACCTGCTGGTGGCGGTGGTGGTGCTGATCCTGATCGGCTGGATCGCGCTCGACTATCGCCAGCAACGCGCGCGGCTGCGCGACCTCGAGGCCAGCGGCGTGACGCGCCGTTCCGGCCGCGGCGCGGCGGATCTGTCATGAGCGAGACACCCCACGACGGCACACCGCCAAAGCGGCGCTGGCTGATGGCGTTGCCGCTCGTCGCGTTTGCAGCGCTGGCGGCATTGTTCTGGGTCCGACTCGGCGATCGCGACGTCTCGCGCATTCCCTCGGCGCTGATCGGACGCCCCGCGCCGCAGACGACGCTGCCCGCGCTCGAAGAGCTGACACGCAACGGCGCCGCGGTGCCGGGCATTTCGCCCGACGTCTTCAAAGGCAAGGTCAGCCTCGTGAACGTCTGGGCGTCGTGGTGTGTGCCGTGCCACGAGGAAGCGCCGTTGCTTACCGCACTTGCAGGCGACACACGCATCCAGATCGTCGGCATCAACTACAAGGACAAGGCCGACAACGCGCGCCGCTTCCTCGGCCGCTACGGCAATCCGTTCAGCCATGTCGGCGTGGACGCCAACGGCCGCGCCGCGATCGAATGGGGCGTCTACGGTGTGCCGGAAACCTTCATCGTCGGCCGCGACGGCAAGATCACCTACAAACTGATCGGCGCCATCACACCGGAGAATATCGACAAGGTGCTGAAGGTCGAGATCGAGAAGGCACTGAAGGCGGGGTCGTAGGCGAGCACTCAGAGGCCGTTTTCCGTTATGCCCGGGCTTGTCCCGGCCATGACGAGTAGAGAGCGGTTCTTGCGAGAACGTCGCCTCACCTCTTCCCGATATCGCCTTCACGCGCGTCGCTGGCTTCCAGTGTCGCGGGTTCGCGGCTGTAGCGTTTGATCAGCGGCATTTGCAGCATCGCGAACACCATGGTGATCGGGATCACGCCGAACGCCTTGAAGGCGACCCAGAAATCCGTGGTCTGCGTGCGCCAGATCACTTCGTTCAACAGCGCCATAGCGACGAAGAACAACGCCCAGCGCGAGGTGAGCTTGCGCCAGCCTTCCGACGTCAGGTTGAACATCTGATCGAACAGGATCGCGATGAAGGAGCGGCCGAACAGCAATCCGCCGCCGAGCACCGCCGCGAACAGGCCGTAGATGATGGTCGGCTTGACCTTGATGAAGGTCTCGTCGTGCAGCACCAACGTTAGCGTGCCGAACACCAGCACGATGACGCCGGTGACCAGCGCCATCACCGGAATGTGCCGCGTCACCATCCATGACGCCACCAGCGCCACCACGATCGCCACCATGAAGGCACCGGTCGCGACGAACAGGTTGAATTTGGCGTTGGCGAAGAAAAAGATCAGCAGCGGCCCGAGCTCGGTCGCCAGCTTGAACATCGGATGCGGCTGCTTCTTGTCCATGCTCAGCTCTCGATTCCCGCAATCGCCTTGGCGAAATCCGCCGCCGTGAACGGCGACAGATCATCGACGCCTTCGCCGACGCCGATGAAATGCACCGGCAGCTTATACTTTTCCGCGAGCGCCACCAGAATGCCGCCCCGCGCGGTGCCGTCGAGCTTGGTCATGACAAGACCGGTCACGCCAGCGGTGCGATGGAACGCCTCGACCTGCGACAGCGCATTCTGTCCCACCGTGGCATCGAGCACCAGCAGCACCGCGTGCGGCGCGGTGGCATCGACCTTGCGCATGACGCGGATGACTTTCTCGAGTTCGCTCATCAGTTCGGATTTGTTCTGCAAGCGGCCGGCGGTGTCGATCAGCAGAACGTCGCTGCCTTCATTCTTCGCCGCCGTGAGCGCATCGAACGCGAGGCCGGCGGCGTCGGAGCCCTGCGGCCGCGCGATCACCGGCGCGCCGGTGCGCTCGCCCCACACCTCCAATTGCTCGATGGCCGAATGGCCGCGGCGCGAAAGGTGTCGCCCGCCGCCAGCATCACCCTGCGGCCTTCCGCCGCGAAGCGCGAAGCGAGCTTGCCGGTGGTGGTCGTCTTGCCGGAACCGTTGACGCCGACCATCAGGATCACGAACGGCTTTTCCGTAGGCTCGACCACAAGCGGCTTCGCCACCGGCGTCAGCACCTTCTCCACTTCGGTCGCGACCACGCCCTTGACTTCGTCGGCCGAGATCGCCTTGTCGTAACGGCCGTGGCCGACGGCAGCGGAAATCCGCGCCGCGACATCGGAACCGAGATCGGCGCGCAGCAGCACGTCCTCGATATCGTCCAGCATGGCGCGGTCGAGCTTGCGGCGGACCACCAGATCCGCGACCGCGGTTCCCAATGAGGCCGAGGTGCGCTTGAGGCCGCTGGAAAGCCGGCGCCACCAGGTCTGTTTCGGTTGGTCAGGATTGTTGTCGCTCATAGCGGGAATGCTCTAAACACTTTGCGCCACAAACGAAAGACACCTTCCCCGCCATGGATACGCCACAACTCAGCGCCGACGACATTGTGGCCCGCGTCCTGCATCGCGACGGCCTGATGCTTGTGATCGACAAGCCCGCCGGCCTGCCGGTGCATCGCGGGCCGAAAGGCGGCGCGAATCTGGAAGATTCGTTCGACGCGTTGCGCTTCGGCCTGCCGCGCCCACCGGTGCTGGCGCATCGGCTCGATCGCGACACCTCCGGTTGTCTGGTGCTCGGACGCCACCGCAAGGCCACCGCATCGCTGGGACTGCTGTTCAAGCACGGCAAAATCGACAAGACCTATTGGGCCGTGGTGGAAGGCGGTCCTTCTGAGGATGAGGGCGTGATCGACATTCCGCTCGGCCGTTTGAATGCGGAACGCGGCTGGTGGCAGAAACCCGACCCCGAGGGGCAACCGGCGCTGACCAACTGGACCGTGCTGGGACGCGGCGACGGACTGACCTGGCTCGCGCTCGAACCGGTTACCGGCCGCACCCATCAATTGCGCGTGCATTGCGCGGCAAGCGGCTGGCCCATCGTCGGCGACAACATCTACGGCAACGGCCCGCGCTTCGGCGAACCGTCGCTGCATCTGCACGCGCACGAGATCGTGATTCCGCTCTCGAAGAACAAGCCGCCGGTGCGTGTGGTCGCACCCGCACCATCGCATCTGCACGAGCGACTGAAGGCGTGCGGGTGGAACGGGGAGTAGAACTACGCCAATAGCCGCGCACCGTCATGGCCGGTGATCGTCATCGCGTGCACTTCGCCGGCAACACCATCCGAAATCGCCACCGGCACGAAATGTTCGGTGCGGCCTTGGGTCGCGCTTTCGATCAGCACGGAGCGCGTCGCGCCGATCTCCGTGTCGAGACGCCGCCGCAACGCGACCTCGCCGGTGGCGCGCAGGCGCCTCGCGCGCTCCTTGATGGTGCGGCCATCGACCTGCGGCATTCGCGCCGCCGGCGTGCCGGGACGCGGCGAATAAGGGAAGACGTGCAGGAACGTCAGGCCGCAGTCCTCCACCAATGATTGCGAGCGCGCGAACATGTCTTCGGTTTCGGTCGGAAAGCCGGCGATGATATCCGCGCCGAATACGATATCCGGCCGCAGCCGCCGCACCTCGTCACAGAACGTAATTGCATCGGCGCGGGAATGCCGTCGCTTCATGCGCTTCAAAATCATGTCGTCGCCGGCCTGCAATGACAGATGCAGATGCGGCATCAACCGCTCGTCACTCGCGATGGCATCGAGCAGGTCGCGATCCGCTTCGATGGAATCGATCGACGAGATGCGTAGCCGCCGCAACTCCGGAACGTGCTTGAGGATGCGCTTGACCAGCATGCCGAGCTTGGGTGCGCCTGGAAGGTCCGCACCGTAACTGGTGAGATCGACGCCGGTGAGAACGATTTCGGCATAACCGCGCTCGACCAGCGCGCGCACCTGATCGATGACGCCGCCCATCGGTACCGAGCGCGAATTGCCGCGCCCGTAGGGAATGATGCAGAAGGTGCAGCGATGGTCGCAGCCGTTCTGCACCTGCACGAACACGCGCGGCAGGTCGGTCTGGAATCCGTCGATCAGATGCGGCGCCATTTCGCGCACTGCCATGATGTCGGCGACGGCAATCTTTTCTTCGCTCGAAACGCCGAAATCGGCCGCGCGATCCAGCGCCATGCGCGTATCACGCCACGCCGCGCCATGCAGCTTGTCGTCGTTGCCGACGACGCGCGCCACTTCCGGCATCGCCGCGAACATCGCGGCCTGCGTCTGCGCCGCGCAGCCGGTGACAACGATGCGGGCACCGGGCCGCTCGCGCTTCAATTTGCGGATCGATTGCCGCGCTTGCGCCACCGCCTCGTTGGTGACCGCACAACTGTTGATGACCACGACATCATCGACGCCCGCGCCCTCCGCCTCGCGACGGATCACTTCGGACTCGAACGCATTGAGCCGGCAGCCGAAGGTGACGACGTCGACGCTCATCTCAGGCGGCGGGCGCGAACAGCGCCGGATCAAAACGGCCTTCGTATTCGAACGCCGCCGGCCCCGTCATCAGCACGTGATCGTCGCGCTCGCGCCATTCGATGGTGAGTTCGCCGCCGGGCAACGTCATGTGCACGATGCGGCCGGTGCGCTTCAGCCGCGCCGCCGCCACCGCCGTGGCACAGGCCGCCGAGCCGCACGCGAGGGTCAAGCCCGCGCCGCGTTCCCACGTGCGCATCACGATGTGATCGCGATCAACGATATGCGCCAGCGTAATGTTGGCGCGCTCCGGAAAGATCGGATGGTTTTCCAACAGCGGCCCGAGCCGTTCGAGATCGTAGGCATGGATGTCGTCTACCCAGAAGATCGCGTGCGGATTGCCCATGCTGACGACCGACGGCGAATGCAGGATCGGCTTGTCGATCGGCCCGATCTGCAACTCGATGTAGCGGGTGTCGCGAAATTCTTCCGCCAGCGGAATGTCCTGCCAGCCGAACTTCGGCGCGCCCATGTCGACCGTGTAGAGATCCGCCGCCGGCCCCTGCCAGCAATTGATGAGGCCCGCGCGGGTCTCGAAGGTCAGCGCCGATTGGCCGGTCGCGGCAAAGGTCTGCCGCGCCACGCAGCGCATCCCGTTGCCGCAGGCGCCGGCTTCCGAGCCGTCATTGTTGTAGATGCGGACGAACGCCTCGGTGCCCGAGACACGCGGCGGCAGCAGCACCATCAACTGATCGTAAGAGATGCCTGAGGGCGAGCCGATGGCGCGCGCATCGTCGGGTGTGATCGCTGCGGCAGAGTCACGCAGGTCGAGCACGACGATCTCGTTGCCGATGCCGTTCATCTTGCTGAAGCTATGGTTGGCCAGCGCGCTCATCACAAATTCCATATTTGTGCCGTGTTATATGGCGAACAGCGACGGATTGGCCAGTGGTCCCGTTCATGTCCGGGACAGCTTCCATGCTCTACGAAGATGACAGCCCCGCCCGGGACGAAAGCCGAATCGGCGTGTTAAGCATGACAATGGAACACCTGTTCAGCCCCTCGTCCGCCGGTTAAGGCCATGGAGACTTCGGAATGACCAAAGCGTTTTCGAGCGAAGTGGATGCCGGTTCGCGTCAAGAAAACGCGTCAAAACATGAATCTGGAGCCCCGTTCCGAGTCTATCGGGACGGAAATGGCTTCAGGTCCCGCCTGCTCCGCCTCGCCATGGTCACCCTGGCTCCGGTGGTCGCTCTCGCTTTCGCCCCGGCAGTGACGCTGGCGCAAGCTCCGCCGGCAACGCCGCCCGCAACCACCACGCCGCCGGCCACCACACCACCGACAACCCCCGCGCCATCCGACACGACGCCGGCGACGCCCGCCCCGGCCGCGCCGACGCCGGATAAACCGGACCAGACCGCGCCAACGACCGCCGCGCCCGCGACGCCCTCGCCGACGACGCCGCCCGCCAGCGCCACCGCGCCCGCCTCACCGCCGGCAACGCAGACCGCCGATCCGTTCGGCGAGGAAATCACCCTGACGCCGAAGACGGTGCTGATCTACACCGGCAACGCGACCTGGGATTCGGCGTTCGAAAGCCTGATGGACGCCTTCAAGGCCGTCTCCGGCCTGCTCGCCAAGCAGGGCATCACGCCCGCTGGCAACCCGATGATTATCTACACCTCGACCGACGACAACGGCTTCGTCTTCCAGGCCGAAGTGCCGGTGGATCAGGAGCCGAAGAACCTGCCCAAGAACATGAGCATGGGCAAATCGCCGGAAGGCCGTGCACTGAAGTTCGTGCATCGCGGCTCTTACGACAACATGGACAATACCTACGAGGCGATCACCAATCACCTCGACGACAAGAAACTCGAAGCGAAAGACCTTTTCATCGAGGAATACACCACCGATCCGCTGAAGACCGCGGAAGACAAGCTGGTGATCAACGTTTACGTCCCGCTGAAGTGAGAACCATGATCGCAACCCGCACCCTGACCGCCGCACTCGCGGCCACTTTCCTGAGCCTGTCCGGAGCCGCGATGGCCGACACGAACTTGCCGCCGATGATTTCCGTTACCGGCGAAGCCACCGTGAATGCTACGCCGGATCTGGCTCAGATCGACGGCGGCGTTACCACCGACGCCAAGACCGCGCGCGAGGCCAGCGACGCCAACAACGCCGCGATGGGCAAGGTGCTGCTGGCGCTGCAAGGCGCGGGCCTCGCCGAAAAAGATTACCAGACCTCACGGCTGTCGCTCTCGCCGCAATATGCCAACACCGGCCCGAACCGGAACGGCCCACCGGTGGTGAGCGGCTATCGCGCCAGCAACCGCGTCACCGTCAAGCTGCGCGACGTCAGCAAGGTCGCCGGCATCATCGACGCGCTGGTCGCGGCCGGCGCCAACGACATCGGCGGCATTCACTTCGCAGTGTCGAATACGTCAAAGCTGCTCGACGAGGCGCGGCCGAAAGCCATCGCCGACGCGCGGCGCAAGGCCGAGATTTACGCCAAGGCCGCCGGCGTGACGCTCGGCGATCCGGTCAGCATCAGCGAAGGCGGCGCCATGCCGCCGATGCCGATGCTGCGCAAGGCGTCGATGGATTTCGCCGCGGCCCCCGTCGCACCGGGTGAGGAAACGCTGCACATCAATGTCAGCGTATCGTGGGCGATCAAGGCCGCGGCGCAGTAACGCCGCCAAACGAGCACTGCGTGCGCCGGTTCAACCGACGCGGCGGAACAGACAAAACTGGAACGGCTGAACGTTCTGGCGCGGCGTGGCGTGATCCTCGCGACGACTGGAGATCAATGCAAATTGGTCGCCCAGTTCAGCGGCAAGGCGTTCGGCATCATAACGCCGCACCGGCAATCCGCTGCATATCTCGGGTCCGTCCATCGCGAACGTGCCGAGGATGACGCGACCCCCAACAGCAATCGCCTGCTTCATGCGCGCGAGGTAGGCCGCGCGGTCTGCCGCCTCGACCAGAAAATGGAAGGCGGCGCGATCGTGCCAGAGATCATATTGCCGCGGCGGCTGCCATTCCCTGACGTCCGCAACAATCCAACTCACATATTCCGCAAGCGGCTGCGCTAGTCGCGCCCGCGCCAACGACAAAGCTGCATCGGAAATATCGAGAACGGTGACGTCGCGATGGCCGCGCGACAGCAGATGATCGACAAGGTGTGATGCGCCGCCGCCGATGTCGATGACCGCGGCATCGGGCCCCACCTGTGCCAGATCGATCAGCGCGAGCGACATTGCGGGCGTCTGCTGAAACCAGCTCACCTCGGAGTCGTCGTTGGTGACATAAACATTGTCCCAATGCGCCCGGCCCTGATCGCTCACACGCCAATCTCCACCACTTGTCCCGGCTGCAATGCCATGAACGTCTCGGGTGCGATGCCGGCGGTTTCGCGGGCGACCTGCAACGCTTGCACCGGCGCGTCGATCGCCTCATCGGTGAGTTGAAACGTGCCGTGGTGATGCGCCAGCGCGCGTTCGGCGCCAGAGTCGGAAAACGCCTTCACCGCTTCCTCCGGATTCATGTGCTGATCGCGCATGAACCAGCGCGGCTCGTAAGCGCCGATCGGCAGGATCGCCAGCCGGAATGGCCCATGCGCATCGCGCACACGGCGGAAGTGGCCGCCGTCGCCGTAACTGGAGTCGCAGACGACGTAGAGGTTGCCGGCGGGCGTCTTCAACACGAAGCTCGCCCACAGTGCCTTGTTGCGGTCGAACAGACCGCGCGCCGACCAGTGCCGCGTCGGCACCAGCGCCACCGTGACGCCGTTGCCGAGGTCGACGTGTTGATGCCAGTCGAACGCCTCGGCGCGGATCGCGGCGTCCGCCGCGCGCATGGTGACGTCGTTGCCGAGCGGGGCGACGACGCGCGGCGCGAATTCGGCCTGCAAGCGCGACAGCGTCGCCACGTCGAGATGATCGTAGTGACCATGCGACACCAGCACGACGTCGATCGGTGGCAGCGCTTCAAAGGCGATGCCGGGATCGTTGTGGCGCTTCGGCCCGGCGAACGAGAACGGCGAAGCCCGCTGCGACCACACCGGATCGATCAGGATGTTGAGCCCAGCCGTCTGGATCAGCCAGCTTGCGTGCCCGACGAACGACAGCCGGATGCCGCTCAGCACGCGGGGCGGCGGAGTGTCGGCATGCGGACTCGGCACCCAGTCCGGCCACTTGTGGCGCTGGCGGTCGCCGCCGAACTGCCAGCGCAAGACCTCGGCGAGGCTCTTGGGCGATGCCCCATTCGGATCGAAGAAGCGAAGCCCGTCGAAATGATCCGACACCGGCCCATTATAGGTTTTCATCAGAGAGGCCCAGAACGCGGAACCGCCGAGCATGGCGGCAATGCCGGCCATCGAAGCGAGAAACCGGCGGCGGGTGATTGTCATCGGCGGATTGGGCCAAAAATCGCGGGATTCGGCAAGACGGTGCCCGCATCATTTCAAGCTATTGATTTTACGAAGTTTATCGCAATACCGCTGAGCGCGCCACGCACCCATTTCGTCAACTTTTGTTGACTTTGTCGAGCAACCGGCGTTTAACCGCCCAACTTCTCGGAAAGATGTTCTTTTCGACCCGCCGCCCGGCCCTTGAGACCGGAGGCCAACGCCCGACAGCGCTGTGCGCCCTCGGGCGCAAACGTGTTTGGATCAGTGGCTCATGTTCGACAATCTGTCGGAAAAGCTTGGTGGTATTCTCGATCGGCTGACGCGCCGCGGCGCGCTGACCGAAGCGGACGTCGATGCGGCGATGCGCGAAGTGCGCCGGGCATTGCTGGAAGCCGACGTCGCGCTGGAAGTGGTGCGCAGCTTCACCGAGCAGGTCCGCGAGCAGGCGGTCGGCGCCACCGTCGTCAAATCGGTGACGCCGGGCCAGATGGTGGTCAAGATCGTCCACGACCAGCTCATTGCGACGCTGGGCTCGGACGGCCAGACCATCGACCTCAACGCGCCGGCGCCGGTGCCGATCATGATGGTCGGTCTGCAAGGTTCCGGCAAAACCACCACCACCGCGAAACTCGCCCGCCGCCTCACCCAGCGCGACAAGCGCAAGGTGCTGATGGCCTCGCTCGACATCTATCGCCCGGCGGCGATGGAGCAGCTTGCCGTGCTCGGCCGCGACCTCGAAATCGCGACGCTGCCGATCGTCGAAGGCCAGAAGCCGGAGCAGATCGCACGGCGCGCCATCGAAGCCGGCAAACTCGGCGGCTACGACATCGTACTGCTCGACACCGCCGGCCGCACCACGCTCGACGAAGACATGATGAGCGAAGCGGCGAACATCAAAGCCGCCGCCCATCCGCATGAAGTGCTGCTGGTCGCGGATTCGCTGACCGGTCAGGACGCCGTCAATCTCGCACGCTCGTTCGACCAGCGCGTCGGCCTCACCGGCATCGTACTCACCCGTGTCGACGGCGACGGCCGTGGCGGCGCGGCGCTGTCGATGCGCGCGGTCACCGGCAAGCCAATCAAGCTGATCGGCACCGGCGAAAAGACCGATGCGCTCGAAGACTTCCATCCCGACCGCATCGCCGGCCGCATCCTCGGCATGGGCGACGTGGTGTCGCTGGTGGAAAAGGCCGCCGCGCATATCGACGCCGAGAAGGCCGCGCGCGTCGCCGAGAAGATGCGCAAAGGTCAGTTCGACCTCAATGACATGCGCGACCAGTTGCAGCAGATGGCTAACATGGGCGGCATCGGCGGCCTAATGGGCATGATGCCCGGCATCGCCAAGATGAAGAACCAGATCGCCGCCGCCGGCATCGACGACAAGATTCTCAAGCGTCAGACCGCGATCATCGATTCGATGACGCGGCAGGAGCGCAAGCACCCCGACCTCCTCAAGGCCAGCCGCAAGAAGCGCATCGCGGCCGGCGCCGGGCAGAAGGTCGAGGACATCAACAAGCTCCTCAAGATGCACCGGAACATGGCCGACATGATGAAGATGATGGGATCGGGCAAGCGCGGCCCGATGGCCGGCATCGCCCAGGCCATGGGATTCGGCGGCGGCGGAATGCCTTCGCCGGAGCAGATGAAGGCGATGGCCGACAAGCTGCCGAAAGGCGCCGACGGCATGCCGCAACTGCCGAAAGATCTTCCCGCCGGCCTGCGTGGCGGCTTGCCGAACCTACCGGGCCTCACCGGCCTCAGCGGCAAACCGACCCTGCCGGGCCTCGGCGGCTTTCCCGGATTCGGGAAGAAGAAATAGTCACACCCAACTCACACGAACCTCAACAACACAGACTCGAACAGATCTTCAAAGGAGAACTCCATGTCCGTCGTTATCCGCCTCGCTCGTGCCGGCACCAAGAAGCGTCCGGTCTATCACGTCGTCGTCGCCGACTCGCGCTTTCCGCGTGACGGCCGCTTCATCGAGCGTCTCGGCTACTTCAATCCGCTGCTGCCGAAGGACAACGACCTGCGCCTGAAGCTCGACATGGAGAAGGTGAAGTCGTGGCTCGCCAAGGGCGCGCAGCCGTCCGACCGCGTGTCGCGTTTCCTCGATGCTGCCGGCGTCATGAAGCGCGCGGCGCGCAACAACCCGGAAAAGGCCGTGCCGCGCAAGGAGCGCAAGGCCGCCGAGGCGAAGTAAGGCTTCGTCGGGGCGATGACAAAGCAGGTTTGCATCGCCCGCATCGGCGCCGCGCATGGTGTGCGCGGCGCGGTGAAGCTGTGGACCTTCACCGAAGACCCGTTCGCGGTTCTCGATTACGGACCGCTTTCGACCAAGGACGGCGGGCGCCGGTTCGAAGTCAGCAACGCGCGCGAGGCCAAGGATCATCTGGTCGCGACGCTGCAAGGCGTCACCACGCGCAACGATGCCGAAAAACTCAACGGTATCGAGTTGTACGTGCCGCGCGAGAAGCTGCCGCCTGCCGAAGACGGCGAATACTATCATGTCGACCTGATCGATCTCGCCGCCGTCTCGATGGATGGCGCGCCGATCGGCCGCGTCGTCGCGATCCACAATTTCGGCGCCGGCGACGTCATCGAGATCGCCCCGCCCAAAGGCGCGACGTTGCTGCTGCCGTTCACCGACGCCGTTGTGCCGACCGTCGACATCGCCGGTGGGCGGGTGGTGATCGAAATGCCGGGCGAGGTCGACGGCGATACGGCCGATCAGGCATAGTCATTTCGTTCTTACGCTCACGTCATCGCCGGACTTGATCCGGCGATCCATCTTTTGGAGAAGACGATGGATACGCGGGTCAAGCCCGCGTATGACGCGGAAAATTGTCTCTGGTGATCAACACTATGTGGCGCGCGACCATCCTGACCCTGTTTCCCGGCATGTTCCCCGGCCCGCTCGGCGCGAGCCTGGCGGGGCGGGCGCTCGCGACCGGCGTTTGGGAGATGGAGGTGCGCGACATCCGCGATGCCGCCACCGACAAGCATCGCAGCGTCGATGACACCCCGGCCGGGGGCGGGCCCGGCATGGTGCTGCGCGCCGACGTCCTCGCCGCCGCCATCGATGCCGCTGCCGCTGCACCGGATCGCCCCAGGCTGGTCATGAGCCCGCGCGGTCGGCCATTGACCCAGTCGCGTGTCGCGGAACTCGCGACCGGTCCCGGCCCGCTGATCGTCTGCGGCCGGTTCGAGGGCATCGACCAGCGCCTGATCGACGCGCGTGGCCTGGAGGAGGTCTCGATCGGCGATTATGTGCTCTCCGGCGGCGAAATCGCCGCCATGGTGCTGCTGGATGCCTGCGTCCGGTTGCTGCCGGGCGTGATGGGCAAGCTGGAATCCGGTTCCGACGAGAGTTTTTCCGCCGGACTACTGGAATACCCGCAATACACCCGCCCGCAGAGCTTCGAGGGCCGCGCGATCCCGGACATCCTGCTCTCCGGCGACCACGCCAAAGTCGCGGCATGGCGCCGGGCGGAGGCCGAAAATCTCACCCGGAACCGCCGCCCGGACCTGTGGGCAGCACATAGCGGCGAGCCCGGCAACCAAAAAGGACCAAAAAGCACGACAGACGGGTGACAACGCCTTTGCTTTGCCGTATAGGAGCGCGGAAATCCGCGCAGGATAATGAGTTTCACGCAGCCGCCCCGGAGGGCTGGCGCGCCGTCGATGGAGTTTTGCAATGAATATCATCCAGCAGCTCGAAAAAGAGCAGTTCGACAAGCTGTCGGCCAACAAGACCATTCCGGAGTTCGGCCCCGGCGACACCGTGATCGTCAACGTCAAGGTGGTCGAAGGCGAGCGTACCCGCGTGCAGGCCTATGAAGGCGTCTGCATCGGCCGTTCCGGCGGCGGGCTCAATGAGAGCTTCACCGTCCGCAAGATTTCCTACGGTGAGGGCGTCGAGCGCGTCTTTCCGCTGCTGTCCCCGATGATCGACTCGATCAAGGTCGTGCGTCGCGGCAAGGTGCGTCGCGCCAAGCTGTATTACCTCCGTAATCTGCGCGGCAAGTCGGCCCGCATCGTCGAGAAGAAGCAGGACCGCGCGCAGGCCGCTGCCGTCGGCGAGTAATCTTCCGTCGCATCGCGACATCAAAAAGCGCGGGGCTTACCCGCGCTTTTTTATTGCGTGCAATCAGACCGCGGTGCCCCTATCTGAGCAAGCATGGCGCCATGCCGCCGGCCTCGTTGTCGGCGCGATTGCGCCTGTGCTAGGATATGGAATGGTTCCAGATCGCAAAGAGATCGTTGCCCGGATTGTGCTCGACGACCGCTCGCGGTTGCCGTGGCGCTTCTTCGGCCGCCTGACGACCACCGCGCTCCTCGCGGGCTGACGCCGGGCGCCTGCGCGCCGCTTGCCTGCACCACACCATTTCATTTCCGTTCGAGGCCGACACCATGTCCGATTCAAAATCCGCCACCACGCTGTACGATAAGATCTGGAACGATCATCTGGTCCATGAGGCCGATGATGGCACCTGCCTGCTCTATATCGACCGCCATCTGGTCCACGAAGTCACCTCGCCGCAGGCGTTCGAAGGCTTGCGCACTTCGGGCCGCAAGGTCCATGCGCCGGAGAAGACGCTGGCCGTGGTCGATCACAACGTGCCGACCACCGACCGTTCCAAGCCTAATCCCGATCCGGAGAGTGCCGAGCAGATCGCAGCGCTGGCGCAGAACGCCAAGGATTTCGGCATTGAGTACTATAACGAATTCGACAAGCGACAGGGCATCGTCCACGTCATCGGCCCGGAGCAGGGCTTCACCCTGCCCGGCACCACCATCGTCTGCGGCGATAGCCACACCTCGACGCACGGCGCGTTCGGCGCGCTGGCGCACGGCATCGGCACCTCGGAAGTCGAGCACGTGCTCGCCACGCAGACGCTGATCCAGAAGAAAGCGAAGAACATGCGCGCGGTGGTCGACGGCAAATTGCCGGACGGCGTCACCGCCAAGGACATTATCCTGGCCATCATCGGCGAGATCGGCACCGCGGGCGGCACCGGCTACGTGCTGGAATACGCCGGCGAGGCGATCCGCGCGCTGTCGATGGAAGGCCGCATGACCGTCTGCAACATGTCGATCGAAGGCGGCGCCCGCGCCGGCCTGATTGCGCCGGACGAAGTCGCCTATGAATTCCTCAAGGGTCGCACCAAGGCGCCGAAGGGCGATGCGTGGGATGCGGCGCGGCGCTACTGGGACACGCTGCGCAGCGACGCGGGCGCGCACTTCGATCACGAGATTCGCCTCGATGCCGCCAAGCTGCCGCCGATCGTCACCTGGGGCACGTCGCCCGAGGATGTGATCTCGATCACCGGTGTGGTGCCCGATCCCGACAAGATCGAGGACGAGGCCAAGCGCATCTCCAAGCATCGCGCGCTCGACTATATGGGCTTGAAGGCCGGTACCAAGATCACCGACATCAAGCTCGACCGCGTCTTCATCGGCTCCTGCACCAATGGCCGCATCGAGGACTTGCGCGCAGCAGCGAAAGTCGCCGAGGGCAAGACCGTCAACGGCAACGTCAATGCCATGATCGTGCCGGGCTCGGGTCTGGTAAAGGAGCAGGCGGAAGCCGAAGGTCTCGACAAGATCTTCATCAAAGCCGGCTTCGAATGGCGCGAGCCGGGCTGCTCGATGTGTCTCGCAATGAACCCCGACAAGCTGGCGCCGGAAGAGCGCTGCGCCTCGACCTCGAACCGCAATTTCGAAGGCCGTCAGGGTTTCAAGGGCCGCACCCATCTGGTATCGCCGGCCATGGCGGCGGCGGCGGCGATCGCCGGCCACTTCGTTGACATCCGCGACTGGCGTTAATCCAGCTTGCAGCTTTGATTACAAGCGGCGGTCCCTTGCGGGCCGCCGTTTTTCTTTGGCGCAATTTAGGAACCACGACGGGGAACCGGAACGCAGTATCGCGACTTGTCACTTCACTGGAGGGCCACCGCCATGCTGGTTGAACGCGACGTCCAGGTGATCAATATCGATGTAATCGGACAGGCCTATTCCATTGCCGCCGATTACCTGAACCGAAGCGGTATCCTTGTCGATCCTCACCGAACCGACCAATCGCTGCTCGAAATCATCGTCGAGCTGTTCGAGTTCGGCGACCGCAACCGTATTCGAATCGCCAACCGCGCAATCCGCCGCTACCAGGCCGCACACAATCGGGCCGTAGATGGCACCTGAGCAAAGCCCCGCACGACAAGTGCCGGATCAATCCGTCGACACGAACGCCGTACAGGCGGCGATCGATCGCGTGATGATGACCTACGATCTGCTCGCCACCCGCACCGAAGCCGATCGCGCCGAGGCGCGAGAGCTTCTGATCGACTATCTCGCAAAGCTGCACACCGCAGGAGAGACCGACCTCGACCGGCTCACGGTCTGCGGGCTCACGTACTTGCGCGAGCGCGACGGCAGCATCGATCAGGTCAAGGCCGGCTTCACCGGCCTGTAATCGGGTAAAACAAATTAGCTAGAACATTTCGTGTTTTGACGGAGATGTCATTGCTGGGCATAGCCGTTCGAAGAACGGCGTCGCTTCGCTCGCCCATGACCCGGCAATCCATCATTTTTCAAGAAGATGGATGCGCGGATCAGGTCCGCACATGACGTCGGATGATTCATCAATATCGAAGAACCTCTAGGTGCTGCCGCCTGCCGGGGTCGCCGCTGGCAACACCTCCACCGCAGCCGCCCCGGCGTAATCGGGCGAGTTCTCCTTCCAGCGCACCGAGCCGAACGGCCGCTCCAGCATCCGGCGGATTTTTACCGGCTCAAGTCCACGATGAAACTTCATCGCCCGCAGATGCAGCTTGCGCTCCGATTGCGTCGCGCGATTGCGCTGGCGCAGATAATCGTACCAGGTCGGGCAATGATAGCGCTCGGTCCACAGTTGCGGATCGGCGATGTCGCGCGCGATCGACCAGCCATAGGCACCGTTACGCTTGCGGCTGAGCTGGACCATCTGCATCAACCGATAGAAGGTGCGGGCGCGGTTGAGATCGACCCGGTATTCGATCTCGACGATGATCGGACCGCTGCGGCCGGTGAGTTGCAATTGCACCTCGGGATCGTCCAGAACATCCGCCGCTTCATCGTGACCACCGACCGGGGGCATCCGCATCCAGAGCCCGAGAACCGGCGAGACGAACATCGCCACGCCCGAGACGATCAATGCTCCTTCGACGCCGATCAGATCGGCAAGATGGCCCCAGCCCCAACTGCCGATCGCGATCCCGCCGGCGATCGAGGCCTGAAACGCCGCCAGCGAACGCCCCGCCACCCAGCGCGGCGCCGACAATTGCACGCCGATGTTGAACAGCGCGACCGCCAGCATCCACACCGCGCCGGCGACCACCAGCGCCGCCGCCGTGATCGCCGCCATTTTGCTGATGGCGACGATAGCGATAGCAATGCCCATCAGCATCGCGCACAACCGCACCGCCGTCTCGCCGGTGACGCGCTTGCGGACTTCGCCGATGTTCAGCGCGCCGATCACCGCGCCCATGCCGAACGCGCCGAGCATGATGCCGTAGGTCTGCGCACCGCCGTGCAGCAGATCGCGCGCCACCAGCGGCATCAGGGCAGAGATCGAGCCGCCGGCGATGCCGGTCACCAGCGTCCGCCCCAGCACGACGCGGATCGAGGGCGCGTTGGCGATGTAGCGAAAGCCCGAGACCATCGCGCGCGGCAACCTTTCGCGCGGCAACCGCGATGGTTCGGTGATGCGGCGCCACAGGAACATCACGATCAGCAGCGGTACGTAGCACAGCGCGTTGGCGGCGAAGGCCGCGACCGCACCGGCCGCGGCCACCACGATGCCGCCGATGGCCGGGCCGAAACTGCGCGCGATGTTATAGCTGATGCCGTTCAGCGCCACCGCCGAGGGCAACGTCTCCGGCGGCACCTGCTCGGCGACCGAGGCTTGCCAGGCCGGGCCGAACAGCGCCATGCCGCTGCCGATCAGGAAACAGAACAGCAGCAGCAGGTTCGGCGTGATGTGCCCGCTCCAGGTCAGAACCGTGAGGCCGGTCGCGCCGATCAGCGCGATGACCAGCGATACCAGCCCGACCTTGCGGCGATCGTACATGTCCGCGATGGCGCCCGCCGGCATCGAGATCAGCATGATCGGCAGCATCAGCGCGGTCTGGACCAGCGCCACCTTGTCGGCGGCCGACGTCATCTGCGTCATCGCCCAGGCCGCACCGACGCTCTGGATCATCAAGCCGAGATTGGACAGCAGGCTGGCGAGCCAGATGCGCCGGAACAGCTTGATCCGCAGCGGTGCGGCAAGACCGTTCTGGGAAGGCGGCGCTTGTTTGGGCGGCTCGGTCATGGGGCGCGGATGCCTGCGAAATATCTGTGGTTGCCCGTAACCGGACGGCGATGAGTCGGCTCTCAAAATCTAGAGGCGAATATCGGCGGGAGGCAAGCCGCACGAGCGGCGGCGCGGAAACACTTTCGGGGGCGGCAGTCGCCGATGCCCTATACTCACCCCAAGCCACCGCTCCGGCGACGACAAAATGTCGTGCGGAGTTGTCGTCCCGATTGCCTGACTGATTAACCGGAGATCGGATAGATTGGCCGCCCTGAGGCTCCTCCCGAAGCCCCAAGGATGCCAAGATCGTATCGCCAGATCGCCAAGCGGATGGAGCACCATCCGAGGCGCGCAAATTGAGAAGCGAGAGGCCACACCGTGAGCATTGCCGAGGTCATCGATCCGCCGGTCAGCCACCCGCCGCTGGTGCCGCCGTTCCCGCCTCGCGCGCCTGAAAACATGGGGCGGCTGGCGCGCATCGCGGCGATCCGCACCAGCACCATCGGAAGCTGGGGCCAGCGCGCCTACGAGGACGACGTCATCCGGGGCCGCTTCTTCGGTCACAGCAGTTTCATCCTCAACACGCCGGCAGCGATCCGCCATGTGCTGGTGGAGAACTACGAGAACTACACCCGCACCCCCGCCGGCATCCGCGTGCTGCGCCCGATGCTCGGCGAGGGCCTGCTGCTGGCGGAGGGGCGCAACTGGAAACACCAGCGCCGCACGCTGGCCCCGGCCTTTACGCCGCGCGCGGTGACGACACTGGTGCCGCACATGGTCTCCGCCATCGACGAGACCGTCGCGGCGCTGGACAAGCAACGTGACGCTGCGGTCGATCTCCGCGAAGTGATGCAGCGCATGACACTGGAGATCGCCGGCCGCACTATGTTCTCCTTCGGCATGGCCCGCTATGGCGCTGCGTTGCGCGACTTCGTCATCGAATACGGCTCGCGGCTGGCGCGGCCGCATTTCTTCGACCTGGTGCTGCCGACCGGTTGGCCGAGCCCACAGGATATTTCGCGCGCCTTCTTCCGCAAGCGCTGGACGCGCTTCATTCAGGCGCTGATCGCCGAGCGCCGCGCCGCCGGCAAGGCCGAGGATGCGCCGCCGCGCGATCTGTTCGAACTGATGGTCGCGGCACGCGATCCGGAAACCGGACAGGCTTTCTCCGACGAACAGCTCGGCGACCAGGTCGCCACCATGATTCTCGCCGGGCACGAGACCACCGCGACGGCGCTGTTCTGGTCGCTGTATATGCTGGCGCTCGACCCGGCGACGCAGGACCGGGTGGCGGCGGAAGTGCGCGACATCACCGGCAACGACTCTACGGATATTGAACGGCTGAAATTCACCCGCGCGGTGATCGACGAGACGATGCGGCTGTATCCGCCGGCGTTCCTGATCGCGCGCGCCGCTGCCGGCCCCGACACGCTCGGCAATGGGCTGGACGTCGTCAAGGGCGACGTCATTCTGATCGCGCCGTGGCTGCTGCATCGGCACGAAAAGCTCTGGCATGATCCGAATGCCTTCGTTCCTGAGCGTTTCGCGCCCGGCACGGCGGCGCCCGACCGCTTCGCTTACTTGCCGTTCGGCGTCGGTCCCCGCGTCTGTATCGGCGCGCATTTCGCCATCGTCGAGGCGACGCTGGCGCTCGCAAAGATCATTGGCGCATTCCGCGTCGAACTCCTCGACGACATGCCGGTGATGCCGATGGGAGTCGTCACCACCCAGCCGGATCGCTCGCCGCCATTCCGCATCACGCGTCGCTGACGTTGAAATAATAAGGCCGCCGCGAATGTGATGAGTTTCGCACGACGCCGATGTTGGACGAGCCCGCAATTTGCTCTAAAATCGCGGGATGAGTGAAGTTCAGGCCCTGTTCTCTGTTTTGAGGCAGACCGCCGACGCCCGGGTGGCGGATGCCATTCAGCGGCTTGTCGACAACGGCCAGGATCGCGAACTCAACCGCATCAATCTGCTGGATTTCTCCAAGGCAACCGGCCTGCCGGAGGAGCCCGTCATTGCCGGCTTCCTTCATGCATCCCGGCTCGGCCTGTTCGATCTGACCTGGAATGTGTTGTGTCCGGGATGCAGCGGCGTGCTCGACGCGCACAGCACGCTGAAGTCGCTACGGCACGACGACTATAACTGCGCGTTGTGCGCGGCGGGCTATGAAGCTTCGGTCGATGAGCAGGTCGAGGTTGCGTTCACCGTCAGTCCGCGCGTCCGCCGCATCGCCGCGCACGATCCCAACACCCTGCCGCTATGGGATTATGCGCGACAAATCTTCTGGAGCTCAGGCATCGACTTCGACGAAGCGTCATTCTCGCGCCTGATCGATGAGGTGACGCTGGAGGCCATCGAACTGCCGCCCGGCGAGAAGGCCATGCTCTCGCTGCAACTGCCGAACCAGTTCTGCATCGTGTTCGAACCCGTCACCCACTCGGCGCAATTCCTCGATGTCGGCGGCGAACCGACGCGCGAACGGCAACAACTCTCCGTCGTGTTCAACAGGCTGCATGCGCCGACCGGAACGGTGGCCATGCGACCGGGACCATTGCGTCTGACGCTCGACAACCAGTCCGATGTCCGCGTGCTCCCGGCGGTATGGATCGCCGGCGATGCGCTCCACGAACTTCTCGGCAAGCGCAAGCCCATCCTCACCGCCAAACGCATGCTCACCAATCAGACGTTTCGCGACGTCTACAAGGCCGACAACCTCAACATCGACCAACGGCTCAAGATCACGTCGCTCACCTTCCTGTTCACTGATCTCAAAGGCTCGACCGCGCTCTACGAGCGCGTCGGCGACCTGAGCGCGTTCGATCTGGTGCGCGCGCACTTCCATGCCTTGCTCGATATCATCTCGTCGGAAGGCGGCGCCGTGGTGAAGACCATCGGCGATGCGGTGATGGCCACCTTCGTCACGCCGGAGCAGGGACTCGCCGCAGCGTTGCGGATGCGCGAGGCGATGGACACGTTGAATGAACAGCGCGGCACCAAAGATCTGGTGCTCAAGATCGGCATCCACGAAGGCCCTTGTCTCGCGGTGATGCTGAACGAGCGGCAAGACTATTTCGGCCAGACCGTCAACATCGCCGCGCGGGTGCAGGGGCTGTCGGTGTCGCAGGCGATCCATGTCACCGGGCCGATCATCGAGACGCCCGCCGTCGCCGCCATGCTGGACAAGGCGTCGATCTCGCCGATCCGCAAGCATGCCGCGTTGCGGGGCATCGCCGACAAGGTGGTGGTATTCGAAATTCCGTAACCTCACGCGGCATTTGGACCCATTCGGGCGGCCGGGATCTCCGGATTACGGAACCGTAATGCCGGCACCGGGAACCCGAAATGGATTGCCAGCGTTGCATTTTCAGGCCATAGAGCGCCGCCTTTCGCCGCAATGTCCTTCGGCAACTCACGGAACCATGGATGCTGGATAAACTACGTCAGTTCATTACCGAGGTCGCCTCGCCTCTCACGCAAGAGAACCGCCCTTTCAGTGAAACCGACTATCGCCTCGCCGCGGCGGCGCTGCTGATTCATGTGGTGTCGCTGGACGGCGAGCCGTCCGAGGTCGAGAAGCAGAAGCTGCACAGCGTGCTTCAAGCTCGCTTCCAGCTCGACGCGGCGACCGTCACGCAACTGATCGCGGAAGCGACCCTGGTAGAAGGCGAAGCCGTCGATCTCTATCACTTCACCAGCGTCATCATGCGTTCGGTCGATGAAGAAGGCCGCAAGCGCATCGTCGAGATGATGTGGGAGCTGGTCTATGCCGACGGCAATGTCAGCGAGTTCGAGGACAACGTCATGTGGCGTGCCGCCGACCTGCTCGGCGTCTCGTCGCGCGACCGCATCCAGCTCAAGCATCGCATTGCCCAGGATGTCGCGCAGAAACAGACCGACCCGACCACGTGATCCGTTATTTGAACCTGACGACCGTTTTACCTGGCTGTTTTTTGCTATTCGTCTGCTTCGACCGAGCTTGATTTCAACATGATCGACCGCCTCGAGCGCTCGATCCATTTATGAGCAACACATTGTGATCAAGTGCGTCACCCTGATCACCGGAGCGTCATCCGGCATCGGCGCCGATCTGGCGCGCGTCTTCGCCGCGAACGGCCACCATGTCGCGCTGGTGGCGCGCCGCGCGGACCGGCTCAACGATCTCGCCGCCGCCATCGTCGCGGCCGGCGGCGCGGCGCCGCTTCTGGTTCCCTGCGACCTGACGCATCTCGACGCGGGTGACATCATCGCTGCGGCACTCGCGGAAGCTGGCGTCGAGGTCGACATCCTCGTCAATAACGCCGGCTTCGGCCTGTTCGGCCAATCGCTCGCGCTCGACCGCGTGCAGCAACTGGAGATGATCGCGGTCAATATCCGCGCCCTCACCGACCTGTCGCTACGTTTCTCGGACAGCCTGATCCGCCATCGCGGCGGCCTGCTCAACGTCGCCTCGGTCGCGGCGTTCCTGCCGGGGCCGGGCATGGCTGTCTACTACGCCTCCAAGGCTTACGTGCTGTCGTTAAGCGACGCCCTGCATAACGAACTCGGCCGTCATGGCGTCCGTGTCACCGCGTTGTGTCCCGGGCCGGTGCCGACCGAATTCCAGCGTCGTGCCGGATTCACCGCCGGCATGGATTCCGCCGTGCTCAGTGTCAGCGCGGCGAAGGTCGCACTGGCGGGCTATCGCGGCCTGATGCGCGGCAAGCGGATCGTGCTGCCCGGCCTCGGCATCCGCGCCATTCCGTTCCTGCTGCGCTTCGTGCCGCGCGGTTTCGTGCTGATGATGGTCGGCCTGATCCAGCGCAATCGATAAAACAACGATTGCCTTGTTTCGGCCGCTCTCCCGGTTATTAAAAATTTACCAACCGGGATAATCCTCGAATCATGATTTCGCGCGCACGACGCGCCTAACAAGAGCGCACGATGCTGATTCGCTCGACCAACTTTCAGACTGCCGCGGCGCTCGAACATTTCGGCGGCGATCGCCGCCCGGTGCTGGTGGTGCTGCATCAGGAATCCTCGACGCCGGGCCGGGTCGGCAACGCGCTGCGCGCGCTCGGTTACACCCTCGATATCCGCAAGCCGCGCTTCGGCGATCCGCTGCCGTCAACGCTCGACGAGCATGCCGGCGTGGTGATCTTCGGCGGGCCGATGAGTGCCAACGATCCCGATGCCTACCTCCGGCATGAGATCGACTGGATCGCGCTGCCGCTGAGGGAGCGGCGACCCTATCTCGGCATCTGCCTCGGCGCGCAGATGCTGGCCAAGCAACTCGGCGGCATCGTCGCACCGCATCCGCAAGGGCGGGCGCAGATCGGTTACTACCCCATCCGCCTCACCGCCGCCGGACGTGCACTGTGCGGACCGTGGCCGGCGCAGGTCTATCAGTGGCATTGCGAAGGCTTCACCTTGCCACGTGGCAGCGAACTTCTGGCCGAATGCGATGAATTTCCTGCGCAAGCGTTCCGTGATGACACCGCGTTCGGATTGCAGTTTCATCCCGACGTCACCACCGCGATGATCCATCGCTGGACCACACGCGGCGCCGAGCGCCTGTCGCTGCCGGGTGCACAACCGCGCGCGGCGCATTTCGCCGGACGCGCCGTTCACGATGCCGCCGAGCGAAACTGGCTGACGGCCTTCCTGCAACAGTGGCTGCGTTGCAGCCGGACGCGCGCGGACGGTCTCATCCTGGCGCAAGCCGCCGAATGATTTCCGTCGCACGGGATTGCCGAAGTCGAACCAGTTTTACTTCCTGCCAAAGCCCGATAGGTTTTCCGGATCGTTGTACGAAGCCGGGACCCGATCCGCATGACGTCTGAAAACTTCGCTGCATTGCTGCGTGCTTTCGCGCTCTCCGCCGAATCCGGCGACGGCACCCGTTTCGCCGCGCACTTCACCGAGGATGCGATCTACTACGATTACATCTACGGCCCGCATCAGGGCCGCGCCGAGATCGCGCACATGATGCAGGACATGTTTCATCGCGACGCCACCGACTATCGGTGGGAGATGTTCGACCCGGTCATTAACGGCACCATGGGCTATGCGTGGTCATTGTCGAGCTTCACCTCGACGATTCCGCAGTTCAAGGGCCAGCGCATCGTGATCGACGGCATGAGCCGCTTCATCGTGCGCGGCGGGTTGATCGCGGAATATCGCGAGTCGGTGAATGGCGGCGTGGCGATGGCGCAGCTCGGCGTCGCACCGGAGCGCATGAACAAGGTTTTCAACCGCTGGACCGGCTGGCTCAAGGAGCGACCGGAGACCGTCGCCTATCTGGCGCGACCGAAGGCCGGCACAACTGACAAATAACAGGAGCGCGCGATGGGTTATCAGGACATTCTCTATGGCGTTGAGGATCGTGTCGCGACCGTTACGCTCAATCGGCCGGACCGCATGAATGCGTGGACGCCGACGATGGAGCGCGAGGTACGCGAGGCGATGGGCCAAGCTGCGAACGACGACGACGTCCGCGTCATCGTGCTCACCGGCGCGGGCCGCGGCTTCTGCGCCGGCGCCGACA
>JAFKKL010000366.1 GCA_017305595.1 Hyphomicrobiales bacterium
GCTCTTGCCTTAAAGGGTCTCGACTACATGTTGGCGAAGGCGCGGAGCCCCGATGGTAGGCCGGGCTATATCAGCTTGCTGGCGCCTGATGGCGCGGTAATGAGCAGCGTCCGAGATACCTATGATCATGCCTTTGTGCTGCTGGCACTGGCGGCGGTCTATCAGTTCGACCGCGACGCGCAGGTGCGCGCCGAAATCGACTCACTTCTGAACTTTCTCGATGCTGGTTTGCGATCGAGCGACGGGGGGTACCTTGAAGGGGTGCCGCCGACGCTGCCGCGCCGGCAAAATCCACACATGCATTTGTTTGAGGCGATGATCGCGCTGTTCGATGCAACGCGCGATGTCAGATTTCAGAATCGGGCTGGAGAATTTTTCAGTCTGTTGCTGTCGCATTTTTACGATCCGCGAACCCAGGTCCTGGGTGAGTATTTTGAGGAGGACTGGTCAAAGATCGTGCCGGTGAGCGTTGAGCCTGGTCATCAGGCTGAGTGGGTTTGGTTGCTAAAGGGATTCGAGCGCATCACTAGCTGCCCTACGGGACAGTATCGTTCGGCTCTGTTGGCATCGGCGATGCGTTATCGTGATCCGAGTACTGGTTGCCTGGTCGATGAAGGTAATGCGGTTGGTGCGATCACACGATCGTCGCGGCGCTGCTGGCCGCAGACAGAACTTGCGAAGGCCTGGATCGCACAAGCGGAGTCGGGTGAAGGGGGCGCAGTTGATGCAGCATACGCGGCATTGCATCGGCTCGAGAAATACTACTTGCGTCATCCGGTCGCCGGTGGCTGGTATGAGCACTTCGACGGCAATGGCCACTTGATTTGTGAGGCGATACCAGCATCATCGCTCTACCACATCCTTGGGGCCGTGATCGAAGCGGATCGCGTTCTCGCGTGAGCGAGCTTGGTTGCAATAAATGGTCATTTAAGCTTTTGCGTTCGTGTAGGAAACACCACAAAGTTACTCATAGTGAAGTTAACAATGAATCCAGATAAGATCGAAACTAGCTTCGCCACCATTACGTTCAGATAAAGAGATAGCACAACGAGTGTCGTCGTGGTCGCAACCACCCCGAGAATACCTGACGCCACGAAGGTGAGGTAATCTCTGCGCCGAAGCACGCGTCCGCTTTCAGTACGAAAGGTAATCATCGTATTGGCTACATACGAGCCTGATACTGCCACCAGCCAAGCGGCCACATTGGATGCGATCAGCGGCAGCTTCATGAATTCATACGCGAGTGTAAACACTCCGAAGTCGATAACCGTGTTCCCGAGTCCAACAAGAGCAAAGCTAATCATCTTCAGTGACGTGGCAGGCGTTTGCCAAGTCTTGCTTAGGCGTTGAAAAAGCGATCTCATGGGACTAGTTGAACCTCGGAACGATCTAGCCTTTATAGCAAATACGTCGGTCGGCGTCTGTTGAATTGCTATTGGTCACTATTGTTTCGACGATCTCGCATCCGAATTAGTCGCTCTAGTCCCCACCGATGTTGGCTTCCTAGTCCCCGATGCGATAAAATGTAGCGTCTGAGCGTCTTCGGGTGGCATCCACGCACAGGAAAAATATGTCGGATCGAATTATCCCTTTAATTATGTGCGGCGGGGCCGGAACGCGATTGTGGCCATTATCCCGAGAGGGACGCCCGAAACAGTTCATCAACCTTCTCGGGAAGCGGTCTACTTTCCAGGCTACTTTGCAGCGAGTCTCCGACGAGCGCCTGTTTGGACGACCAATCGTGGTCACTGGTGCGGCCTATCGGTTCATGGTGCTGGAACAACTCGCCGATATGGGCATGCAGGCGGATATCCTATTAGAATCAGCACGCCGTGACTCAGGCCCGGCCATCGCTGCAGGAGCGGTATATGCAGCAAGGCGTAATGCCGGCGCCGTGCTGTTGGCGCTTGCCGCGGATCATGTCATTCGGGATACCGGCGCGTTTATCACCGCGTGCGAAGCCTCGTTCCCCGTAGCTAGTGCTGGTAAGATCGTTACCTTCGGCGTGCAGCCTGAGCGTGCTGCTACTGAGTATGGGTATATCTCTCCGGGCGGCATTGTCGATGGCGCCGTTCGCTCAGTCGAATCTTTTGTCGAAAAGCCAGACGCTGAGACAGCGGCGCGTTACGTCGCGAACGGCTATCTCTGGAACAGCGGCAACTTTATGTTTCGCGGTGATGTACTGCTCGCTGAGTATCGTAAAGTAGATCCCGTCAGTATTGATGCGGTGGTGCGCGCAGTGGATCAGGGCGAGCGCGATCTTGCGTTCCTCAACCTAGATAAATGTGCGTTTGAAAGCTCCACGGCGATCTCAATCGACTACGCGGTGATGGAAAAGACTGCGGAGGCGGCAGTCATCCCTGTGTCGTTCGGATGGTCCGATGTCGGCTCCTGGCACGCTGTGTGGGAAATGTCGGAGAAGGACGAACTAGGCAATGCCGCGAACGGTGCGGCCGTGTTCGATAATTCCCACAATTGTAAGGTTTCTACCGATAGAGCTGTGGTAGCTTTGGAAGGTGTTGATGACTTGGTGGTGGTCTCTACGCAAGATGCAGTACTAGTATCACGGCGGACTGATCAGAATAACCTGAAGCGTCTGGTGGCGAAGGTCAAGACTGTCGCACCGAAAGTTACTCAGGATCCTCTGCGCGTCCACCGGCCATGGGGTTCGTATCAGGGTCTCGATGTCGGTGAGAGGCATCAAGTCAAGCGCATTGTTGTCAATGCGGGTAGCCGCCTGTCGCTGCAAAAACATCATCATCGTTCTGAACATTGGATTGTTGTTCGCGGCACTGCTCTGGTAACGCTGAACGGCAAAGAGGAGATACTCCACGAAAACGAGTCTATCTACATTCCGATCGGAGCGGAACACCGCTTGGAGAATCCTGGGAAAATTCCATTGGAATTGATCGAGGTTCAAACCGGCAGCTATCTCGGCGAAGATGACATTATCCGAATTGAGGATGACTATCGGCGGGATTGATAATTAGGCGAATGGATGCCGAGATCTCGTGGACGCGATCGCCCCGGACGTCATCATCGTGACGTCGCCCATGGTGCTCGCGGAGGAGGCGGCGGACGGCCCAGTCACCGCGGCGCCGCACTATGCGGCGGCGCTGGAAGCGGTCGGCCTCTCCATCTGCTGATGTA
>JAFKKL010000367.1 GCA_017305595.1 Hyphomicrobiales bacterium
TGGTGCCGCAAGAGGGATTCGAACCCCCGACCCCGTCATTACGAATGACGTGCTCTACCAGCTGAGCTATTGCGGCGAACCATTGTGTCGGGACGAATACCCGACGCGCACGAGCACCTGATATCGGGCGGCAGAGAGCTTGGCAAGAACCTGTGCGTTCGTCATTTGCATTGCCGCGTATCTCACGCGTCGGCAACCGCTCATTTTCTTATTGAAGTGCCCCCTTTTTGAGGGTGATCGGAGCGGCTCATCCGCCCAGGCGGGAGAGAAAGCCGCGCCAGCCGCCCGCCTGAGTGGTTCGCTGCGGGTTCGGCTCGCCGTATTCGTCCAGTTCCAGATCCTCGTCGACACCGGGGTCGTCGGGGGCGCGGGTGAGCGGAATCACGGCTGGAACCGCAGTGACGTTGCTTTTCTCCGGAAGCTGCCGGGATCGGAAAAGAGGACCGGGGGCTGCCGTTGCGGTCGGTGCCGGTACGTTTGCGTCGGGCGTCGGCTCCGTGGTGGTGGTCGGTGCCGCCTCGGCGGTGACAGCGGAGGCGGAACCCGATGTTGGCGCCGGCGCGCTGTCCGGTGCCGCCGCGGTTGCCGGCAGGGATACAGACGCGTTCGCCGCGGTTGAGAGATTGGCCTCGTCGGCATCGACCACCAGCGGGGCATGGGAGTCGGCGGGCAGCGTGGCAAGCGGCATCTGCCACTGGAAGGCGTCGAGCCGCCCGGTCAGCGGTGAAACCGGCCGCCAGTGATCGGAGACATAGCCGTCGGCGGTCCACACCGGATCGGGCAGGGCGCGCACTGCGCGCAAGGTCCATTCCCGCGCACGTCCGCTGTCGCCATGCTCGGTGCGTTCGATTTCGGCCATCAGCATCGCCACGCGCTGCGTCGGCGCGGCGATGAACGGCGCCAGCGCCTTGCGCGCCCGCTCGAACTCGCTGGCATCGATGGCGGCGCGCGCCACCGCGAGCGCGCCTTCAATATTGTCCGGCGTCTTGGCGGCCAGCGTCTCCACGCGCGACAGCCGTTGCCGCGCGGAATCGCCGAGTTTGACATGGGCGTAGGCATCGGCGAGGTCGGGATGCGGCTGCGCCAGCCACGCCGCTTCGATGATACGCATGGCGCGGCGCACCTGTTGGGCCTCGCTGTGAAATTTGCTGGCGAGCACTGCGGCGGGCACCAGCGTCGGCGCCAGCCGCACCGCTTCCATCGCGCTCTCGCGGGAACGATCGCGCTCGCTGGTTTCGAGTTCGAGCGCGCGCGCGGCCAACAAGACCGCGCGTTGACGTTGATAGAGCGTCTTGTCGAGCAGTCCCGCCGCGAGATTGTTGTCGAGGATGGTCAGCGCGCCGCTCCAGTCGCCTTGCGCGCAACGGAATCCAAGCACGGCCTGCGAAGCCCACGTCGACGCCGGCGAAAGTTTCAACGCCTCCTGTGCGATCTCGATGGCGGCGTGCGGATCGTCGGCGCGTTGCGCCTCGATGAACAGGCCGCGCAGACCGAGCAGGCGGGTGTCCTTGCGTTCGGTCATGGCGCGAAACGCACGTTGCGCGCCATCGCGGTCGCCATCCATCTGCGCCGATTGCGCGTGCAGCAGCAATGTCAGCGGATCCTGCGGCGCGAGTCGCTTGGCGACGGTCGTGTGCTTGCGCGCGGCGGCGTGGTCGCCGTGGCCGATGGCGAGCAATCCATTCGTCACGGCGTTACGTCCGCGCGCGATGCGGCGCTCGCGGCGGCGGCGTTGCAGGCGTTGCGGTGCTTGCCAGAGATTGCGCAGCACCGACCAGAGCGCGATGGCGGCGAGCGCCACGAGCGTCAATCCCAGCACGAAAACCGGCAGCGTGGTTTCCGCGCGCCAGCCACCCCACGAAATAGCGACGTCGCCATGCTGGTCGCCGACCCAGGTAGCGGCGAAGGCCGCGATGGCAATGATAATCAGGAAGATGACGATGCGGATCATCGGGGGCCTATGGCGTCGGTTTGCCAAGCGCCGCGACGGCGTCGGTTGCAAGTTGACGGGACGCGGCGAGCGCTGCATCGCGCGCGTCGACCAGCGCGATCCATGCCTGGAATGGCGCGCGGTCGGTGTTGCTGAGCGTCATCAACTCGCGGCGGGCGGTCGCGATATCGTCGCTTCGTGCAGCAGCGGCGGCGCGATTGACGATATCGCCACGGCCTGCGCCGACAGGGGTGTCGGTTCTGCGAATCCGCACCAGCCGCTCGGCGCCCGCTTGCAGGCGATCGAGAATGCCCGCGCCTTCGACGGGTTTCGGCGCAACGGGCGCGGTCGCAGCGATCTGCGTCAGCAATTCCTTGCTGAGCGTATTGGCGCTCGGCACGCCGGAAGCGGCGAACTGCTCCAGCGGCTTGAGCGCGTCTGGTTGAGATACAAGCGGTGCTGCAGCCGCAAGCGCGGCGGCGTAGGAATCGCCTTGCCGCACCAAACGGTCGAGCAGCGTTACGGCGACGATGCGGCGCAGCGGCTTGTCGTCGGCGGGGGCGGCGCGTTGTTTCGCAGTTTCAGCCGAGAGCGCACGCGTTGCGTTTTCGAGTTGGTCGATGCGGCCGGTAATCGGGGACAGATCAGGCGCGGCGGCGGATTCGCGCGGCGCGACCTTGATATCGTTGACAGCGGTTGCAGTTTGTTGCTGTTGCGCGCGCAGGGTATCGAGATCGGCGCGGAGCGCAGTCGCCAGTTTTTCCAGCGCGTCGATCCGGGCCGCGAGTTTGGCGTCCGGCGCACCGGGCGACGGTACGGGCCGCGCCTCAAGGCTGGCTAATCGCTTGGTCAGGGCATCGATCTGTGCCGTGTCGATCGCGGGAGTTACCACTGGCGGCGGCGAGTGTGGCCAGCCCGCCCAGACGGCCGCGCCGATGACGCCGCAAGCGGCCAGCGCGCCGACCAGGGCTGCCGTCACAGCCGTTGCGGCCTTCGGCGCGGGTGCGGCGGCGGGAGGAGTTTCGCTGTTGTCCCGAGCAGGCTCTTCGCGCGCGTCCTCGGTGGACGACGCGTCATCCCCCGGACCGGTGGATGCCTCGGGTTGATCGGTCGGCTTGCTGGAAACGTCGGTGGCTTCGAGATCGATGGTTGGCGGCGTGCGCTTGGGCCGTGCGGCGTCGGGAGCGGCTCGGGGGGCGTCGTGTTGGTCATCGACCCGATTCGGCATACCCCTGCTTAGCGCGATTGCGGCCCCAGTGCACGGTCCAGCGCCGCGAACAGTGCATCTTCGTCCGGCGTGGCGGCAACCGCAACCTGCGTGGCGCCAGCCTCGCGAAGCACGGCGGCGACATTGGCCGATATGCAGCAATGGGACACCGCCAGCGCCATGATTTCCAGCCCAGCGGCGCGGGCCGCCGCGACGAAGGCATGGGCGCTGCGGCCGGAATAGTGCAGCACCGCTTTGACGCGGCCGGCGGTGAAGGCATCGCAAACATCCGTCGGCAGGTCGGGCGTGGCGATCATGCGGTAGGTCGTCACGGTGACGATATCGAAGCCGAACGGACTCAATTCGTCGTCAAGATTCACCGCGCGATCGGCGGCGGCGAGATAAAGCAACCGTGCGGATTTTTTCAGCATCTTGGCGCGCATCTGCGCCACCACGAGATCGCGCAATGACGCGCCGTCGCCGCTTGCCGCCATCACGCTGGCGAAGCCGAGATCGCGTGCGGCCTGCGCGGTGCGTTCGCCGACCGCATAGAGCGGCGTCGTCAGCCAGCGTTGGCGAGCCGACGTTTCAGCCAGTGCGCGCAGCGCATTGACGCTGGTGACCAGCAATGCATCGAAGCCCGCATCGGTGTCTGGCTCGAACGCGATCGGCTCGAAGCGCAGCATCGGCGCCAGCAGCACGTCGAAACCCTTGCCGCGTAGCACTGACGCCGTTGCGGCGTGATCCGGCGCGGGGCGGGTGACGAGGATGGTCACGAGAGCATGATCCCGAAAAGTGGAAGCCGGTTTTCGGACAAGATCATGCTCCATCAAAAAGATAAACTAGAGTCTGTTTCAACGTAGTTGGAACAGACTCTAGTTACCGGCGCCGGAGAACAGAGTGAAGAACTTCTCGCCGGCCTTCGCGCGCAATTCACGCGCGGCGTCGGTGCCGATCGCCACGGCGTCGGCGCGTGTGCCTTCGCGCGTCGTCTCGTAGGATTCGCGGCCGTCCGGTGAGATGATAAGGCCGCGAAAATGAATCCGCTCGCCATCGACGCGGCAATGGCCACCGATCGGCGTGCGGCAGGAGCCGTCCAACAGCGCGAGGAAGCTGCGCTCGGCGCTGAGCGCGACATCGGTGTCGGCATCGGCGATGGCTTTGACGAAAGCGTTGGTGCGATCGTCGTCGCGACGCGATTCGATGGCGATGGCGCCTTGACCGACCGCTGGCAGAAATTCGTCGATACTGAAAATGTGCGTGGCCTTGTCAGTGAGGCCGAGGCGCTTCAACCCCGCGAGCGCCAGCAGCGTGGCGTCGGCTTCGCCGGAGGCCAACTTGCGCAGCCGCGTTTCGACATTGC
>JAFKKL010000368.1 GCA_017305595.1 Hyphomicrobiales bacterium
CGGAGACAGAGGGATTCGAACCCTCGATAGGGCTTTACAACCCTATAACGGTTTAGCAAACCGCCGCCTTCAGCCACTCGGCCATATCTCCGTCGGCCCCCGATATGCCCGACCCGGTGCCGCCTCGCAAGTCTCACTTGCACCTGTAGTGCGTTTCGAATGCAGTTATCCGAGGGGCAGGGAACCGGTCTCTTTATAATTGTCCGCTTTATCGCGGTTTCAGGTTGAGAGCCGGTCGCAACGGGCCTGCGATTCGTCGAATCCCTCATGTCTGATTCCACAGGTGGGAAGGGGCATGGAGCGCCGCGTTCCATCCGGGCTCGGAATGGCGGAAATCTCGGGTTCCCCGGCCCCCTTCTCAAAAGCCATGATATATCAGCAGCTTGTGTGGGTGTTACGATCACAGCCGCGTGTTATTTGTGCAACACCGCCCCAAAAACGGCCGGATTGGTACCGTTCTGGGGCGTTCCTTTGTTGCGTGTTCATGGACGTTAGGTAATTGTGGCTGGAGCGACGGAGGGGGGCATCCCGAGGTCGTCCCGTTAGGTGGTTCGCTTAAGTCCCTCGCGTTGTGCGGGAGTGTCCGAAGGCGCGAACGGATCGAGCGGTTTAGTCAGGGACTAAGGGAACCTAGTCTTCGGGTGTTTCACCCAGCGGATCCGGAACCTTCCCTAAAGAGCAAACTTGGAGGTTTACATGAACATTGCGAAGAGCCTTATCCTCGGCTCGGCTGCGACCCTGGTCGCACTGGGTGGGGCGCAGGCGGCGGATCTTCCGTTGAAGGCCAAGGCGGTCGAATACGTGAAGGTGTGCTCCCTGTACGGCGCCGGCTTCTACTACATCCCCGGCACCGACACCTGCATCAAGCTGGGTGGCTATCTCCGTGCCGACACCTCGTTCAACGCCGCTGGCGCTTACGACATGCCGCGCTGGACTGGTGCTCCGACCCGTCACTCGAACGACTACATCTCCCGTTCGCGTCTTGGTCTGAACATCGACACCCGCACCGCCACCGAATATGGCGTTGTTCGCACCTACGCCGACTTCACGCTGAACTTCACCACGGACAGCGATTCGCGCGCCGCTGGTAACCTCGGCGTGTACTACGCGTTCATTCAGTTCGCCGGCTTCACCTTCGGTAAGGCGGTGTCCCAGTTCTCGACCCCGTGGACGGGCTATCCGGGCAACAACACCTCGTTCCTGCTCGGTGGTCAGGATGACGTGACCGGTATCAACCAGATCGCCTATACCGCTCAGTTCGGTAACGGCGTGTCGGCCACGGTCAGCTTGGAAGAGAACAGCGGCCTGAATGGTCGCAGCGCGATCAACTCCTATACTCGCGCTCCGTTGTATGATCTCGCCGGTCCGGGTGGCTTCGGTGCTGCTACCGCGACAAACTGGGGCGGCACCAACGCTCCGGACATCGTCGGTCAGCTCCGTGTCGACCAGGCTTGGGGTCTGTTCCAGCTCTCGGGCGTGGCTCACCAGATCCGTGCGGGCGAAGCGATCTCGATCTCGGGCGTCCCGGGCGATGCTTGGGGCTATGCCTTCCAGGTTGGCCTCTCGCTCAAGAACCTGCCGACTGGCGCTGGCGACAGCATCAACGTGTCGGCTGGCTACGCTAACGGTGCTTCGCGCTACATCATCGGCGGCGTGAGCGGCGACAGCTATGCCATCGGCAACAGCTCGGTGCTCGCGATGGGCTTCTCGAGCGATGGTGTCTACGCTCCGGGCATCGGCATCCAGAAGACGGAATCCTATGGTGTTCGCGGTGCGTTCAACCACAACTGGGATCCCTACTGGTCGTCGTCGCTGTTCGGTTCGTGGTCGGCTATCCGTTACAACGGAACCGTCAAGGGCCTCCTCGGTGTCAATCCGGACTGGGATATCAGCCAGTTGGGTCTCGTCACCCGCTGGACCCCGGTCAAGGGTCTGACCTTCTCGGGCGAAGTGATGTACTCGTACCTCACCCAGAACAACACCGGCCTCGTGCTGCCGACCGGCCAGGTTGCCGGCGACCGTGGCACCTGGACCTTCGGTGTCCGCGCTCAGCGCAACTTCTAATCGTCATCGCCTCACGGCGACTACGATCTGAAACAGAAGCCCCCAGCAGAAATGCTGGGGGTTTTTGCTTGTGATGGTTTATGATTGTCGCGAATGTCAAAGCATCCACTAAATCGCGCCCCCGGCGGCCCGTCGAGGTTGGTTCAGCATTCGCTCGATGAAGCCATTCTGGCATTGCGGATGCAGCGTGCCGACGAAGCGGAGCGCATCGCCGCCGGCGTGTTGAAGGCGAATCGTAGCAATCTCCTTGCTGCTCAGGTTCTCGGGCGTGCACTCGTGATGCAAAATCGCGCGGACGAGGCGGTGATTCCACTCGAACGTGCGGCGCGGCGCAGCGATGATCCGGCCATCGAACTTGAGCTCGCGGGCGCCTTGGCAGCGGCCGGTCGAACCGACGCGGCGCTGGATCGATTGCAGCGAACCACGGCGCGACGACCGCCGTTCGTGCCGGCGTTCCTTGAATACAGCAATCAGCTTGCGCGAAGTGGACGGCACGACGAGGCGATGACCGTGCTCGAGCGCGGGCTTGAGGCAGCGCCCGGCGCGGTGGATCTGCGTGTCACGCTGGCCTTCGCGCATATCAAGCGCAACGATCGTGTCAGCGCACGCGCGCTGTTGCAGCGAGCCGTCGCCGATGCGCCTCAGCGGCCTGATATTCTCGCCGCGCTGGCAAGGGTTTTGGCGCAGGACGGCGAATATTCTGCCGCCGCCGATCTGTTTCGCCGCGCGCTCGCTTTGCAGCCCGACGATGCGGCGACGCGCAGCAGCTTCGGTGCTTGTCTTCTGGAGATGGGGGAGCGCGATGCGGGCGAGGCGAGCCTGCGTCTGGCAGCGCGAGGCGGCCCCCAAATGGTGGGGCAGACCATCACGGCGCTCGCGTCCGCGTCCCACGGCCGTTTCTTCCTGCGGCCGAGCGATGCAGTGAAATTCCTGCACGCCGACAAGAAATAATACGTATCTACGCGCGGAACTGCCGCCGATAGATTCCCGTCTCGTTGTACATCGTGGTCGTGAGATCGTGCAGTCGTTGCGATTCGTCCGCCGTGAAGGCGGCGCTGCGCATGTCCCACTTGTCGC
>JAFKKL010000369.1 GCA_017305595.1 Hyphomicrobiales bacterium
CGCTCAGCGACATCTACGGCCGCAAGGCGATGATCGTGCTGGCGCTCAGCCTGTTCATCGCCGGCTCGGTGATGTGCGCGCTGGCGCCGAACATGACGGTGCTGATCATCGCACGCGGCGTGCAGGGGCTCGGCGGCGGCGGCATCATGCCGATCGTGCAGACCATCATTTCCGACGTGGTCACGCCGCGCGAGCGCGGCCGCTACCAGTCCTATTTCAGCGGCGTGTGGGTGGCGGCGGGCATCGGCGGCCCGGTCATCGGCGGCGTGTTCGCCGAACACCTGCACTGGTCGCTGATCTTCTGGATCAACGTGCCGCTGGCGGCGGCCGGGCTCGGCCTGCTGCTGCCGCGCATGAAGCGCATCCCGGTGTTTCACCGCCGCCGCAAGGTCGACTGGCTCGGCGGCGTGCTGCTGATGGCCGGCGCGGTGATCTTCACGCTGCTGCTCACCTGGGGCGGCACGCGGCTGGCGTGGTCGTCACCGGAGGCGCTGGCGATGATCGGCGCGACGGTGCTGTTCGCGGTCGGATTCGTCTGGCATGCCGGACGAATCAGTGAGCCGTTCGTGCCGCTGCCGTTGCTGGGCGGCAGCGTGGTGCCGTTCGGCATTCTCGCCGGCGGCTGCGCGGTGGGTGCGATCGTCGGCCTGACGGTGCATCTGCCGATCTACTATCTCGTCGTCTACGGTCTCAGCGCCAGCGAAGCCGGCCTCGCGCTGATCCCGCTGGTCGCGGTCTCGGTGTTGGGCGCGTGGACCGCCGGCCGCGTGATGGCGACCTTGCCGCGCTACAAGTATGTCGCGATCCTCGGCACCGGCACCGCGGTCGTGACCGGACTGGTGATGATGTTCGTCGCGCTGCCGCTGTGGGCGATGCTGAGTGTGCTCTCGGTATTCGCCTTCGGGCTCGGCACCACGTTCCCGGTTAGCGTTGTCTCGATCCAGAACGCGGTGGCGCGGCCGCAGGTCGGCACCGTCACCGGCGCGATGAATTTCTTCCGCGCGCTGATGGCATCCTTTGCAGTCGCGGCGATGACGGCGCTGCTGCTGATGGCGCTCGGCCCGATCGCCGCTGGGCCGGACGCCGCCGGCCATGGCATCGCCGCCGATGCTTTCCACAACGCGACCGCCGCGCAGATGATCGCCGCGTTCCGCTATGTGTTCGGTGCGGCCGTGGCGCTGCTCGGCGTGTCCTTCGCCTGCATGTTGCTGATGGAGGAGCGGCCGCTGGCCGGTCCCGCGGCGACGCCGCCGGTGGAAATGGCGGAATAGGGCAGGGCTGTTACCGCCGGCCCTGCGTGATCAAACTGAACCCGCGCGATCGAAATAGATTGCTTTTGATCGATTGCTGCTGATGCGCGTTAGCGGCTGCGCAATCTTTTCCCGTTAGTCTGTTTCGCGCTCTTGCAGCCATGCCGCTGCGGTGGATGCGTTGGCCCGACCACAGGAGAAGCCCGTGCGGCCGTTGCTGATACGATTTCTCAACGACCGATCCGGCGCCACCGCGATCGAATACGCGTTGATTGCGGTCGGAATCGCCGTGGTGCTCGTCGCCATCGTGCAGTCGCTCGGCACGACGACAGCCGCGAAGTATCAATCGGTCGGCAACGCGCTGGAGCGGCAAGGACAATAGCGCGGCCGACCCTCGACTTCATTTTAGGAATTTATACCTTGACAGCGTGACGCTGCTCGGGTAAGGTCACGCCATGCTCCACAATTGGGTTTCGCAGACGCCTCTCGCGTGAGATCGCGGGTGCTGACGCACCGGGTCGCGATCGGTAGTGTTCCGCACCGGACGCGCGCCACTTGCGCACAACCTTCAACCTATTGAGCAGGAACAATCATTCTTCGCCATGCGTTGCCTCTGCGTCGTCGATCCGATGGTCGGTGGAAGAGGAGTGAGGATACCATGGTAACCAAGGAACATGGACAGATCGTCGAGACGCCGACCGAGGCCCGCCAGGGCGAGCGCGGGCCATCAGTGCTCGCATTGCTGGTGATCAGCACCGGGCTCGCCGTCGTTATTCTTGGCATCATCTGGTTTGTTTTCATTCGCGGATAGCGGGGTCGAGTTCGTCTCATCTTGCCTTGAACTCAGATTGGAAAGTCGTTTCCTCCACAGACGTGCAACATGCAAAGCCCTGTTCCCGCGAGCGCGGGGACGATGCCGGGCCATGCCGAAAGACGGCGTGGTCCGCGACGTCATTCTGCCGGTGAATTTCACTCACCGCATTCTGCCGACACCTGGAACCCTGGATAACAATCGACAGACGACAATGCCGACGCGCGTCATGCGCGGCGCGGGAGCAATTCTCACATGGTGGTGAAGCGGACAACGAAACCGGTGAAGTCGCCGGCCGGAACCGCGCGCGCCGGTGTCAACAAACGTGCCGTGAAAAAGACGACCGTGAAAAAGGCGGCTGCCAAGAAGACAACCGCCGCGAGGGTGGTGAAGACAGTCGCCAAAACTTCAACAAAGCCCTCGACAAAGACTTCGACCAAAGCGGTGGCGGCGAAGACCGTCGCGACGCGCAAGGTTACCATCGCGAAAACGCAGCGGCTGGTCGACGCGACGCCGCTCGTCATCGATGACGGCGACGATGTCGCCAAGGCCAAGGTCGCACTGCTGCGCGAGGCGAAAGCGAGGGCGCCCGATCATCAGGGCCGCGCCAAAAGGAGCGCGGTGGAGCGTGCCAACGATCCGCCGCCAGCCGCGGGGCAGGCGCTGATCGAACGCGTCAGCCGCGCCATCGAACGCGAGCTGACCCAGATCGAAGTGATTGTCGGCGGCCAATACGTCGCGCCGCGCCAGCGTACCGAAGCGGAGCGCCGCGCCCGCACGCTGGCCTCGCTCGCGCGAACCTTGCGCGACGTGACGACGCTGCAGCTCAGCGAAAAGAAAGAGAAGCGCGAGGATGACGACGCCGTGCCCCGTGACCTCAGCGAGCTTCGACTGGCGCTCGCGCGACGCCTGGACCAGCTTGTCGCCGACGCAAAGACTGCACATCCTGAAGCACCTGAATGAAGGCGAGCTGGAAACGCTCGCCACCACATGGGAGATTTTTGCGCACCCGCATCAATGCCCGCCGCGCGTCGCGGCCAACGGCACGCCATGGCTGACA
>JAFKKL010000053.1 GCA_017305595.1 Hyphomicrobiales bacterium
CGCGTCACGGTGAAGGTCACGTCGTCTTGGGTTCCGGACAAAGCCAGCATCCGCTCGACGCCGCGGTCGAGATCGCTTTGTCGTTTGGCCATGCTGAGCGCTTCGCCGGTTGCGGTGGTGGCAACGCAATTCACCCATTGGCCACCGTGAACGACGCCGACGCTGAAGGTGCAGTCGGGACCGGTCATTGCGTCGATGGCAAGGATCTGCCGCGCCATCTCGCGGATCGCGGAGCGGCCGGAGGAGAGCGTCGCGCCGGCATGGCTCGGACGGCCGGTGGATTCGAGATTGAAACGCGCGATGGCGTAGCGGCCGGTGACGACGCCGTTGTCGTCGCGGCCGGGCTCCGGCACCAGCACGTACTTGTTGCGCGCGGCTTCCGCTTCGACGACGTCGCGCACGCTTGGCGTGCCGACTTCCTCATCGGGCGTCAGCAGGAACGTGATCGGCAGCGGCGTGGTGAACGCGGCGCGCTGCAACTGGCGGATGGCCTCGAGCGAGAGATAGTTGCCGCCCTTCATGTCATAGACGCCGGGGCCGTAGCACTTGTTGCCCTCACGCCGCCACGGCAGCTTCTCCAGCGTGCCGACCGGATGCACGGTGTCGAGATGGCCGGCGATCAGGATGCCGGGCTCGCCCTGCTTCGGATGTGGGAAGCGGGCGCGGACGCAATCACCAAAGCCCATCCGTCCCGGAATACGTTCGATGGTCGCGCCGGCGAGCGCCATCTCGCGCGCGGCGAGGTCGAGCATGCGGTTGACGGCGGCGCGATCCCAGGTCGGGCTTTCGCATTCGACCCACTGACGCAGGCCCTGCAACATGGCTTCGGTATCGAACGGGAGATTGGCGGGGTTCATGGCGTTCCAGATGCCTTCTTCTTTTGGTGATCCGATTTCAACGCGCGTGACGTGAGGAGGTTAGTAACGAATGCTGAAGCGAGAGGATCACGAACAATGGAGGTTTCCAGTGAGGTTCAGAGTTGATGCGCGCGTCATGACGTCGCGATTGGACGGAGCGAATAGTGAACCGACCCCGTTTAAGTCAGCAATCGAGCCTCGTGACGCACGATCATAATGGAGAGTTCAACGGAAATTGCCAGCATCACGTTGCTGTAGATCGCGCATGCTGCGTGAAAGGGCGGCGAGCGCTCAAAGCTTGTGCGACTGCGAGATGGACTCCGATTGACGCCCGGCAAACTTGATGCAAGTCTTGCGCGCAATGAAAGCCACGTGAATAGTCTGGAGCGACGCTGGCCGTCGCGTCCGATGCCGTTAGAAGCAATCAGCGCGATTCATCATCAATCAATTGCGTTCAAGTCGGGAGAGATCGAATGTTGCACGTCACGCCGCCGCGACGATCCACGAAAGCGGGGAAAATAAGCATGGCATTGAAGGCGGCGTTGCCGGCCTTCCTGATTGCAGCGGCGCTGGGCTCGCCGGCGCTGGCGCAGACCAAGACTATCCGCGCGGTGATGCATTCCGACCTGCGCGTGCTCGATCCTGGACTAACCACGGCCTACATCACCCGCGACCACGGCTACATGGTCTATGACACGCTGCTGGCGATGGATGAGCATTTCAAGATCCAGCCGCAGATGGCGAGCTACAAGGTCTCCGACGACAAGCTCACCTACACCTTCACCTTGCGCGACGGCTTGAAGTGGCATGACGGCACGCCGGTCACCGCCGAGGATTGCGTTGCCTCGCTGAAGCGCTGGGGCAAGGCCGACGGCATGGGCCAGAAGCTGATGGACTTCACCGCCAGCATTGAGGCGCCGGACGCCAAGACCATCGTGCTGAAACTGAAGGAGCCCTACGGCCTCGTGCTTGAATCGATTGGCAAGCCATCGTCGCTGGTGCCATTCATGATGCCGAAGCGGCTCGCGGAAACCCCGGCCGGCAAGGCCATTCCCGAGCAGATCGGTTCAGGTCCGTTCAAGTTCGTGCAGAAGGAATTCCAGCCCGGCGTGAAGGCCGTGTACGAAAAGAACAAGGACTACGTGCCGCGCTCCGAGCCGCCAAGCTGGACCTCGGGCGGCAAGGTGGTGAAGGTCGATCGCGTCGAATGGATCACCATGCCGGATGCGCAGACGGTGGTGAATGCGATCCAGTCCGGCGATATCGATTTCTCCGAAACGCCGTCCTACGACCTGTTGCCGATCCTCGAAGGCGACAAGGATCTCGTCATCCACACGCTGAGCCCGCTGGGCTTCCAGACGCTGGGCCGGATGAACTTCCTCTATCCGCCGTTCGACAATCCGAAGATCCGCCGCGCGGCCTTCCTCGCAGCGAGCCAGAAGCCGGTGCTCGACGCGCTGATCGGCAACCCGAAGTACTACAAGGTTTGCGGTGCCGTGTTCGGTTGCGGCACGCCGCTGGCGAGCGACGTCGGTGCCGAGACCTTGATCAAGGGCAACGGCATGGAGGAAGCGAAGAAGCTTCTGAAGGAATCCGGCTATGACGGTACACCCGTTGTCGTCATGGCTCCCGGCGACGTCGGACAGTTGAAGGCGCAGCCGATCGTGTTCGCGCAGTTCCTGCGTGACGCCGGCTTCAAGGTCGACCTTCAGGCCACCGACTGGCAGACTGTGGTGACCCGCCGCGCCAGCCAGAAGTCGCCGAAGGAAGGCGGCTGGAACATGTTCTTCACCAACTGGGCCGGCCCGGACATCATGAACCCGGTCGCCAACGTCTCGACCAACGGCAAGGGCAAGAATGGCGGCTGGTTCGGCTGGCCGGATGATCCGACCATCGAAAAGATGCGCGATCAGTTTGCCCGCTCGACCTCGGCCGATGAGCAGAAGAAGCTCGCCGAGGCAATCCAGAAGCGGGTCTATGACGAAGTCATCTACATCCCGCTCGGACAGTTCGAGCAGCCGAGCGTCTGGCGCAAGTCGCTCAAGGGCGTGCTCGACGGCCCGGCGACACCGGTGTTCTGGAACATCGAGAAGACCGGCGACTGACCGATCCGGTCAAGCACTGACAACATGCGACGGCGGCCGATCCCATCGGCCGCCGTTTTGTTTGGAGGTGTTACTTTTGGAGCCAGCGGTTCAGGCTGCCAGCGTATTCAACGCGCGCTCGATATGTAGTTCGTGGGATCAAATATCCTCGGCGTCGTCCCCGCGCAGGCGGGAACCCAGACTCCGTGTCGTCTATGAATGTGGGTGACGATCGTAATTTTTGACGATCAGTCCCGCTAGCTATCGCCGCCAGGGGTTCTGGGTCCCCGCCTGCGCGGGGACGACGATCTTTATGTTGCAAGTTTGCGCGCAAAATGAATGCTCGATTAAACTCGCTGGCGTTTCACTCATCGCCGCTCAAAAAATGCCCGATCGCGGCCAACGGCCGGATACCGTCGCAGACGATCTTGGTGATGGCCAGCATTGGCACCGCGAGGATGGCGCCGGGAACGCCCCACATCCAGAACCAGAAGATCAGCGAGATGATCACCAGCACCGGATTGAGCGTGAAGCGCCGCGCCAGTAGCATTGGTGTGACGATCTCGCCCTCGATGACGTGAATGCCGAGATAGAGCGCCGCGGGCATCATCGCCATCCACAACGGATCGAGCACCAGCAAGCCCGCCAGCAGGAAGATGCCGACGCCGAACAGCGGCCCCATGATCGGCACGAAGTTGAGGAAGAAGGCGACCACGCCCCACAGCACGGGATCGCCGAGCCCGACCATCCACATCGCAAGCCCGGTCGCGACGCCCACCGCCGCATTCATCACGGTGATGGTGACGAGATAGATCGAGATGTTTTCCTCGACCTGTTGCGACAGTTCGACCGCCTGCCGCTTGCCCTTGAAGCTCGGCAGGATCTCCACCGTGCGTTTCAGGAAAGTGTTGCCGGACACCAGCAGGAAAAACAGGATCAGGATGGTCTCGAAGAAGCTGCTGGCGAAATGCGTGGTGCCGGTGAACAGGATCGCCGCGATCGCCGATCCCGATGGACCATTGCCCGCGTGGGGTGCGCCGCCGCCCGCCATGAAGCCGTCGATCTGTTGCAGGAAGGTCTGCAATGTCGCGACGGGCTGGCTGAGAAACTTCAGCCGTTCCTGCAAGCGCGGAATGCCGTCGGGTAGTTTCGTCGCCCATTCGGTGGCAGGGCCGGAAACCGCCGCGCCGATGGCAACGATCGCGCCGAAAAAGATCAGGATCAGGATGAGCGCCGCCAGGCCTCGTGGCAGGTGGAGATTCTCCAGCGCACGCATGCCGGGCTGAAACAAGAGGTTGAGCACCAGCGCCAGCACGATCGGCAGTACGATGGGGGCGGCGAAATAAGCGACCGCCAGCACCGCGATCAGCAGCAGCGCCGCCAGCATCACTGTGATGGGATCGGACGGCAGGTCGATGGTTTCGGCGTCGGTGGTGGTCCTGGCGACGCTGGCTTCCGTGCTTTCCAGCGTTCCGTCCCGCGCATATTCCTCTTTGATGGTGGCGGTGACGGTCTGTTCGGTGGTCATCGGTGACCTGAAGTTGTTTAAGGAAATCGGTTTGCCGGCGCGAAATGAATGAAGCAGTTCGCGGTCTTAACGCCGGAAGGCGAGGGCCGGTTCCAGCGCCCGGGGGCAGCGGGGCGGCTTTCGGCGTCCGGTCCGGCTTTGCCGTTGATACGGCTTAAAATCGCTCTAAACAGCCGCGCGCGGTCAAAAGGCGCACTTGACCCTTGGAGTGCGGGTTGAAACAAGCGACGCATGACCATCGACCTCCACGAGTCCGGCTCGGTTCGGCTGCTCGGGCATGCCCGGCGCGGCTTTTCCGGCACTGTCCATGCCCTGAAAGGCGGCAATGCCGAATCCAGCCTGAGCGCGGCCGAACTTGAAAGCCGGCTGATCGAACTGGGGTTCGTCGAGGGCGCGCATGTCGAGGTGCTGCACGAGGGTCTGATCGGCCGCGATCCGATCGCGGTTCGGGTCGAGAACATCACGGTCGCCGTGCGTCGGCGGGAGGCAATGGCTGTCGTTGTTATCTGACGACGCCCACTGATCGCCATGGAAGCTGCACTCTATAACATCGTCCTGGTCGGGACGCCGAACAGCGGCAAGACCTCGCTGTTCAATGCGCTGACCGGCAGCCGGCAGAAGGTCGCGAACTATCCCGGCGTCACCGTCGAGCGGAAGCAGGGCTTCTTCGTCACCCCGCGCGGACGACAGGTGTCGCTGATCGACCTGCCGGGGACCTATTCGCTGCGTGGCCGCAGCCCGGACGAGGAGATTACCCGCGACGTGGTGCTCGGCCGCGCCAAGGGGGAAACCCTGCCGGAACTGGTGCTGTGCGTCGCCGATGCCACCAACCTGCGGCTGGCGATCCGGCTGGTGCTGGAGATGAAGCACACCGGCCGGCCGATGGTGCTGGCGCTCAACATGTTCGATATCGCCAAGCGGCGCGGCGTCACGGTTGATGTGCCGGCACTGTCCGCCGCGCTCGGCATTCCGGTGGTGACCTCCATCGCGGTGCGCAAGGGCGGCACCGACGAATTGCTGCAATTGACCGACACCATCGCCGCCGAGGCCGCGGAAGTTGCGCGCGAGAACGACTGGCGGCCGCACAGCGTCGCCGAACTGCGCGCCACCCAGCGCGAGGCCGATCGCATCATCAAGGAAACCGTCAGCCTGCCGGCGCGGCCCGACACCTGGACCGCGCGGGTCGATTCCGTGGTGCTGCATCCGGTGTTCGGGCTGGTGATCCTCGCGGCCATCCTGTTCGTGATGTTCCAGGCGGTGTTCGCCTGGGCGCAGCCGGTGATGGAGTTGATCGCCGGCGGCTTCGAACTGCTCGGACAATGGGTCCAGGCGACGCTGCCCGCAGGGCTGTTGCAAAGCTTCATCCAGAACGGCGTGATCTCCGGCGTCGGCAGCGTCATCGTGTTCCTGCCGCAGATCATCATCATCTTCCTGTTCATCCTGCTCTTGGAAGATTTCGGCTACATGGCACGCGCGGCGTTCCTGATGGATCGCATCATGGGCGGCGCGGGACTGCATGGCCGCGCCTTCATTCCGCTGCTGTCGAGTTTCGCCTGCGCCATTCCCGGCATCATGGCGACGCGGGTGATCGACAACCGCCGCGACCGGCTGACCACGATCCTGATCGCGCCGCTGATGACGTGCTCGGCGCGCATCCCGGTCTACACGCTGATCATCTCCGCATTCATTCCGGCGAAGCAGGTGTGGGGATGGATCAACCTGCAGGGCCTGGTGATGTTCGGGCTCTACGTCGTCGGCATCGCCAGCGCGATGGCGGTGTCGGCGCTGATCAAGTTCTTCATGTGGCGCGACGATGCGCCGGCGCCGTTCATGCTGGAATTGCCGGACTACAAGCTGCCGCGCCTCCGGAGCATCGCCATCGGCATCTACACCCGCGCGATGATGTTCCTGCAACGCGCCGGCACCACCATCTTCGCCATGATGGTGTTGATTTGGTTCCTGGCATCGTTCCCGCAGCCGCCCGTCGGTGCGACAGATCCCGGCATCGATTACAGCCTTGCCGCGATCATCGGCCGCTTCATTGAGCCGGTGCTGGCGCCGCTCGGTTTCAACTGGCAGATCGCGGTGGCGCTGATCCCCGGCATGGCCGCACGCGAAGTGGCGGTTGCTGCACTTGGCACCGTCTATTCCATCGAGGGCGGCAAGGAAGCGGCCGAGCAGATCGGCACGGTGCTCGCCACCAAATGGAGTCTCGCCACCGCGTTGTCGCTATTGGCGTGGTACATCTTTGCGCCGCAATGCGCGTCCACGCTCGCCGTCATCAAGCGCGAGACCGGCGGGTGGCGCTGGATGTGGATAACGTTCTTCTACATGTTGGCGTTGGCCTATGTCGCGAGCCTCATCACCTACAATATAGCGCGTTCGCTCGGGGCCGGCTGATCGTTAGCGGTTCCGCGGGGTTGAAGAATCGTTGTCCGCTGGGTCATATCCGCTTCCCCCGAGGGACCGTTTCATCGTCGTCTCTCGGTCGATTGTGAAGTGAGGGACGTGTGACGAATTCCATCTATCGCCGGATTGCGGACGAACTCAGCGTTCGCGAACAGCAGGTTCAGGCCGCGGTTGAATTGCTCGACGGCGGCGCCACCGTGCCGTTCGTCGCGCGCTATCGCAAAGAAGCCACCGGCGCGCTCGACGACGCGCAATTGCGCACGCTGGAAGAGCGGCTGACGTACCTGCGCGAGATGGAAGACCGCCGCACCGTCATCCTCAATTCGATCCGGGAGCAGGGCAAGCTCGACGACGCGCTGGAAGCGGCGATCATGGCCGCCGATAGCAAGGGCCGTCTTGAGGACATCTACCTGCCATTCAAGCCGAAGCGTCGCACCAAGGCCGAGATCGCGCGCGAGGCAGGGCTTGGACCGTTGGCCGAACAGCTTCTGACGCAACCCGAGAATGATCCGCAGGCCGTCGCCGCGTCGTTCGTCGATGCCGAGAAGCAGGTTGCCGATATTGCTGCCGCGCTCGACGGCGCGCGCGCCATCCTCGTCGAACGCTTCGCCGAGGACGCTGACCTGATCGGAGGCTTGCGCGAACAGCTCTGGGGCAACGGCGTGCTGACGTCGAAGATGCGAGACGGCAAGAAGGAAGCCGGCGCCAAGTTCAGCGATTACTTCGATTTCAGCGAGCCGCTGACGAAATTGCCGTCACACCGCATCCTCGCGCTGTTCCGTGGCGAGAAGGAAGAGGTGCTCGACCTGCACATCGCGCCGGAAAATCCGGCGGCGGCTGCACCGTCCGGCACCACCGCACCCAACCCCTATGAGTTGCGCATCATGCATCGCTTCGCCATCACGGATCGCAGCCGTCCCGGCGATCGTTGGCTGATCGATACCGTGCGCTGGGCCTGGCGCACCAAGATTCAGATTCACCTCAACATCGACATGCGGCTGAAGCTGTGGACGGCGGCGGAAGATGAAGGCGTGCGCGTGTTCGCGTCGAACCTGCGCGACCTGCTGCTGGCCGCGCCCGCCGGCACGCGCGCCACGATGGGACTCGATCCGGGTTACCGCACCGGCGTCAAGGTTGCAGTGGTGGATGCCACCGGCAAGGTGGTGGCGACGACCGCGATCTTCCCGCACGAGCCGCAGCGGCGCTGGGATGAATCGCTGGCCGTTCTCGGCAAGCTGGCGAAGGCGCACAACGTCGAACTGATCGCCATCGGCAACGGCACCGCTTCGCGCGAAACCGACAAGCTCGCCACCGAACTGGTGAAGCTGTTGCCTGACCTGAAGATGTCCAAGATCGTGGTGTCGGAAGCCGGCGCATCGGTCTATTCGGCCTCGGCCTTTGCGTCGGAAGAGTTGCCTGAACTCGACGTCACGCTGCGTGGTGCGGTGTCGATCGCGCGGCGCTTGCAGGACCCGCTGGCCGAACTGGTGAAGATCGATCCGAAGTCGATCGGGGTCGGACAGTATCAGCACGACCTCGGCGAAGCGAAGCTGTCGCGCTCGCTCGATGCGGTGGTGGAAGATTGCGTCAACGCGGTCGGCGTCGATGCCAACACCGCTTCCGCGCCGCTGCTCGCGCGCGTCTCCGGCATCGGCACGGGACTGGCGCAGAGCATCGTGCAGTTTCGTGACGCCAACGGGCCGTTCAAATCGCGCAAGGCGTTGAAGGACGTGCCGCGTCTCGGGCCGAAGGCGTTCGAGCAATGCGCGGGATTCCTGCGCATCGCGAACGGTGACGATCCGCTGGATTCATCCGGCGTGCATCCGGAATCCTATCCGGTGGTGCGGCGGATTCTCGAAGCGACCAAGAGCGACATCAAGGCGATCATCGGCAACGCCGTCGCGCTGCGCCAGCTCAAGCCGCAGAGTTTCGTCGACGATACGTTTGGTCTGCCGACCGTGACCGACATTCTCCGCGAACTGGAAAAGCCCGGCCGCGATCCGCGTCCCGCGTTCAAGGCGGCGGAATTCAAGGAAGGGGTCGAGACGCTCAACGATCTCAAGCCGGGCATGATCCTCGAAGGCGCGGTCACCAACGTCGCCGCCTTCGGTGCGTTCATCGATATCGGCGTGCATCAGGATGGTTTGGTTCACGTCTCGGCGATGTCGAAGACCTTCATCAAGGACCCGCGCGAGGTGGTGAAGCCGGGCGATATCGTGCGCGTCAAAGTGCTCGACGTCGACAAGCCGCGCAAGCGTATCGCACTGACGCTGCGGCTCGATGACGAGGTCGGCAAACAGGACCGCGCCGGCGCGTCTACCGGGCGAAGCGATACCGGTTCGCGCGGGCAGGGACAACGCCGTGATGCGCCGCGCCGCGAGCAACAGTCGGCGTCAGGCGGCGGTGGCGCATTGGCCGATGCGCTACGCCGCGCCGCCGAGAAGAACGCGGGCAACGGAAAGTCGCGGTAAACAACCTCTGTGTCGTCCCCGCGCAGGCGGGGACCCAGACTCCCTGTCTCCGTCGTGGCGCAGAGCGCGCGATGCCAAAACAATTGGCGTCTCTCGCCTCACAATCGCTGCGGCGTCTGGGTCCCCGCCTGCGCGGGGACGACGATTTTCGTGTTGTAAGTCCGCGTGCAAACAAATTCTCGGATTGAGGTTAGGGATGAGGCGTCACCCCGTCGCCATCGTGCCGTTGGTGTCGAGCCCGCGGCGAACCAGCGAATCCCAGCCTTCCTCCGCGGTTTCGGCGAACTCGAACAGCTTCAAATCATCCGCTGCGATCACGCCTTCCTCGACCAGCGCGTCGAAGTTGATGATCTTGCGCCAGTAACTTTCGTGAAACAGCACGATGGGTGTCGGCCGTGCTTTCCGCGTCTGTTGCAACGTCAGCACCTCGAACAATTCGTCCATGGTGCCGAAGCCGCCGGGAAACACTGCCAGCGCGTTGGCGCGCATCGCCAGATGCATCTTGCGCATCGCGAAGTAGTGGAAGCGGAAATACAGTTCCGGCGTGATGTAGGGGTTCGGCACCTGTTCGTGCGGCAGCGTGATGTTGAAGCCGATGGTCGGCGCGCCGGCGTCGTGCGCGCCGCGATTGGCCGCTTCCATGATGCCGGGGCCGCCGCCGGTGGCGATGACGTTGTCGCGCCAGCGGTTCTTCGGCGCGAACGAACCGCCGCGCCGGGATGCGATCTGCGCGAATTCGCGCGCGGTCTGGTAGAGCTCGGCCTGCTTGCGCATCGTCTCCGCGTGGGCTCGCTCCGCATCGTTGCTCGCCGCCTTCGCCGCCGCTTCGGCCTGTTCCGGCGAAGCGATGCGGGCGCTGCCGAATACGATGATGGTCGAGCGGATTCCCCAATCGCGCAGTTCGAGTTCCGGCTTGGCATATTCGAGTGCGAAGCGGATCGAGCGCATTTCGTCGCGCAGCAGGAATTCGGTATCTTCGACCGCCAGCAGCGAACTGCGGGGGACTGGCGGATTGATCGGGTCGTTCATCTCGTTCGTCCGTTGTTCAGGTTTCGATCCGATACCGCTCCACAGAAGCGTCGCAAAGCTGCGAAAGACGTCGTATGAGGAGGGCGCGATTGTGGGCCCGGCTCGTGATCGTGTCTTTCCGGATAAGTGGAAAATGCCGCTAGATCAATCGCATAGATTTACCGTCGCGCCGATGATGGACTGGACTGACCGGCATTGCCGCGTCTTTCACCGCATCCTGACGCGGCGTGCGCGGCTTTATACTGAGATGGTGACGACCGGCGCTGTGATCCATGGCGACCGCGTGCGCCTGCTTGGTTTTGACGCCAGCGAGCATCCGGTCGCGTTGCAGCTCGGCGGCTCGAACCCGGCTGATCTCGCGGCCGCCGCGACAATCGGCGAGGATTTCGGCTACGACGAGATCAACCTCAACGTCGGCTGTCCGTCGGATCGGGTGAAGGAGGGCCGCTTCGGTGCTTGCCTGATGGCGGAGCCGGATCTGGTCGCCGACGGTGTCGCGGCGATGAAGCGCGCGGTGCGGATTCCCGTCACCGTGAAGTGCCGCATCGGCATCGACGATCAGGACCCGGAAACCGCGCTCGACCGTCTGGCGCAGGCGGTGGTGGCGGCGGGCGCGGACATGTTGATCGTGCACGCGCGCAAGGCGTGGCTGAACGGATTGTCGCCGAAAGAAAACCGCGACATCCCGCCGCTCGATTACGATCGCGTCTATCGTTTGAAGGCCGCGATGCCGGATGTGCCGATTGTCATCAACGGCGGCATCGGCAGCATTGAAGACGCGAAGCGCCATCTCGATCATGTCGACGGCGTGATGCTCGGCCGCGCCGCTTATCAGGAGCCGTGGCGGTTGCTGGCGGTCGATAGCGACATCTTCGACGAAGCGTCACCACATGACGACATGATCGCAGCGCTGGAAGCGATGATGCCGTATATCGCCGAGCAACTGGCGCGCGGCACGCGGCTTCACGCTATCACACGCCACTTCGTCGGCGCGTTCCACGGCATTCCCGGCGCGCGCGCGTTTCGCCGGCATCTGTCGGTGCATGGCGTGAAGGTGGATGCGGGTGTGGACGTGCTGCGCGATGCGCTGGCGTTGGTGCGCGCACCGGTGACGGCTTCGGCGGCCGCGTAGCCACGCGACGCGCCTACGGATATCCGCGCAGCATCAGGCGGTCGGCGCGGACTTCCCAGCTTTCCAGCCGGTCGAGAAAACTCATGCCGAGCAGGTTGGTTTTCATCTGGCCGCGCGGCACCACCAGCGCCGGGATCGAATGTTCGACGAGGCGGCCGACCGCGAGGCGGTCGAGCGTCAGGCGCGCCGCCTTGGTGTTGCCGCCGACGGTCTCCAGCGGCACGTCGTAGTCCAGCAGTTCCAGCGGCAAGCCTGCCGCCTTGGCAGTCTCGTAGGTCAGCACCACCGACGTCGCGCCGGTGTCGATCACCATCGGCACCTTGACGCCGTTGATCTTGGCGTCGAGCTTAAACTCGCCGCCGTTGCCGCGCGGAATCTGCTGGATGCGCGAATGGGCGGCGGTGCGGTGTTGGATCATCTCCGTCACCGAGGTGCGGGCGGTGGTGATCTTGGCCGGATCGCCATAGGCGAACACCGCGCAGGCGGTGGCGATGAAGACGATGAGCAGGACGCGGATCATGATCCACCTGCCATCCGGCTGTGTTGGGTCAGGCGGTTTTGGCGCCGCCCTTCGCGGCCGGCGCAAGCGGTTGCAAGCCGGCGTCCGCCATCCGCGCCGGAAGTTCCGCCATGATCGACAGCCGTTCGCCGGACTCCATCCGGCCCCAGCGCGCGATCTCCGGCAATGTGCGACCGCAGCCGAAACACAGGCGGCTTTTGGGGTCGATCATGCAGACGGCGATACACGGTGTTTCTGTGCTCATACTCGATAGTGATGCGCTTTCGCGTCTTGGCGCAAGCGCGCGATCTACAATCCTGTCCCCGCATTCATGATCGGTGAACGGCGCAGGCGCCGCGCCGTAGCGGCGACCGGTTCGGTGTCGGTGTAATCCTCGGGCTGCAACGCCGGCGCTTCCTCGACCATCGGCGCCAGTGCCGACATCACGCGTTCCGGCGGCAGCGTGATGATGACTTCGGTGCCGATGCGCAGCTTGGATTTCAGCGAGAAGGTGCCGCTGTGCATGTCGATCAGGCTTTTCGCGATCGGCAGGCCCAGGCCCGCGCCCTGTTCGGCGGATTTGATCGAGTTCGAGCCTTGTCCGAAGGAGGCGAGCACGATCGGGATTTCGTCTTCGGCGATACCGGAGCCGGTATCCTTGACGCTGAGATACTGTCCGCCGGATGCGGTCCAGCCGGCCTTCAGCCAGATCTCGCCGCCCTGCGGAGTGAACTTGATGGCGTTCGATAACAGGTTCAGCACCACCTGCCGGATCGCGCGCTCGTCGCCCCAGACGCGCGGCATGCCCTGTTCGAAAATCTCGTGGATGGTGATGCCGCGACTGGAGGCGCGCAGCTTCAGGAGGTGGTGGCAATCGGCGACGATATGCACCAGCGAGATGGCTTCCTCGTTGAGTTCGTAGCGGCCGGCTTCGATCCGCGACAGGTCGAGGATTTCGTTGATCAGGTTGAGGAGATGAACGCCGGAATTGTGGATGTCGGCGGAGTAATCCTTGTAGGCCGCCACCGCGTGCGCGCCGAAAATCTCGCTTTTCATCACTTCGGAAAATCCGAGGATGGCGTTCAGCGGCGTCCGCAGTTCGTGGCTCATCTGCGCGAGGAAGCGCGACTTGGCGACGTTGGCGGATTCGGCGCGATGTCGAGCCTCGTCGGAGATCGCCTTGGACTGTTCAAGTTCGCCGATCAGCGCGTCCTTTTCGGCGCGGGCTTCCAGCGTCGCCAGCGTCGTCGAATGCAGCCGGTGCGCCAGCAGCGCGAAGTAACCCTCGGCGGCGATGGCGAGCAGGGCCAGGATATAGGCATCGAACGTGCCGCGCATGATGAAGTTGACGGCGATGGCCGCCGTCACCGGTGCCGTCGCGGCGAATGCCGCGATCGGCAGGCTCGACGCCAGCATGCTCGACACCGCCACGATCAGCAGCATCATGAACATCATGAAGTTGCTGGAGACGAGGTCGTATCCCGCCGGGTGGATCAGGATCGTCGTCCAGCACAGGCCGTAGATCAGATCGAGCAGGACGAAGCGAACCCGCCACTTGCGGGTGCTGCCCGCAAAGGCCGGTTCGTTGAGATACTTCGTACAGGTGTGAACGATGATGCCGTGGACCAGCAGCGTGCCGAAGGTCCATGCGGCGGCGAACACCGGTTGCACCGTGACGCCGAACAGCACGCCGGTCGCAAACACCAGCAGCATCACCACATAGGAGGCCGACTGCCGGGTCTGGGCGTACTGGCGCAGCAATTCGCGATCGAACGCGGGGCGGGTGCCGCTGGTGGAGGTCAGGCGATCGCGAGCCTCGCGCACCCGTTGCGCGGCGACGCGGCGATTGCGTGCCGGGGGCACAACCGGTTCCTCAGCCGGGAGCTGAACAACCTCGGGCTGTTCGACGGTCGTATTCATTACGCAATACAAATCCTGCGCGCGCGAGCGCGGTGCATTTTCTTCTTCTTAATTTCTGACGCCAAATCATTAAGAGCAGCCTTAAACGCCAAGATAATCTTCTTAATGAAATCTTAAAAAAACAAGGCCGGCGCACCGCGTCGGCCTTGAGGAATTGCATGATAAAACGCGTGTAATGCTATGTTTTTGCGGATTGCTTAGCGTTCCAGCAGCGCCAGCAGGCTGGAGGTGTCCCAGCGGCGGCCGCCCATTTTTTCCACCTGCGAATAGAACTGATCGACCAGCGCCGTCGCCGGCAGGCTGGCGCCGTTGCGGCGGGCTTCGCCGAGGCAGATCGAGAGGTCCTTGCGCATCCATTCCACGGCAAAGCCGTGATCGTACTTGCCGTCGTTCATGGTCTTGTAGCGGTTCTCCATCTGCCATGACTGCGCCGCGCCCTTGGAGATGGTGGCGATCACGGCCTCGACGTCGAGCCCGGCCTTCTTGGCGAAGTGGATGCCTTCGGACAGTCCCTGCACCAGCCCCGCGATGCAGATCTGGTTGACCATCTTGGTGAGCTGGCCGGAGCCGGCGGGGCCAAGCAGCTTGCACATCCGCGCATAGGCGGCGATCACCGGCTCGGCGCGGCCATAGGCCGCCTCGCTACCGCCGCACATCACGGTAAGGACGCCATTCTCGGCGCCGGCCTGACCGCCCGACACCGGGGCGTCGACGAAATGGAAGCCGGCAGCGGTCGCTGCCTTGTCGAGTTCACGCGCGACTTCGGCGGAGGCGGTGGTGTGGTCGACGAAGATCGCGCCCTTTTTCATCCCGGCGAAGGCGCCGCTGTCGCCAAGGGTGACCGCGCGCAGGTCGTTGTCGTTGCCGACGCAGGCCATCACGAAATCCTGACCCTCGGCGGCGGCCTTCGGAGTAGGGGCGGCGCGTCCGCCGAATTTGTCGGTCCAGGCTTTCGCGGTCGCCGCCGTGCGGTTGTAGACCGTCACCTCGTGCTGACCCTTCTTCACGAGATGCCCCGCCATGGGGAAGCCCATGACGCCGAGACCGATGAAAGCGACTTTAGCCATGATGGAAACCTTGGGTGTTGACCGGCATTTGTTTGGGAAGTGCCGTGTTGTTTGACGATGGAGAGGGCGCGGACACGGCCCGGACCCTGTGCGTGAAGGTCGCAGCATAGTCCGTCACCGTCGAAGGGCAACGCCCGCCCGGAAAAATGGCTTTTCGCGCTGCGGCAGTAATGTGCACCAGGCGATGTGTGGCGAGCGCGCGTATCGAGCCGAATGCCGGCCTCGCGACAAAGGAACCATTGCGTCCGGTTATGGCTGTTGCTCTATAGGGCCGGGAAAAGTCGCCAGCCGCTCCTTTGACGCGGCGCAAGGACGAGCGCGCCGCCCCGGGCTATTGCCGGATGATTGGCGGACGCGAGGAGAGAAAAATTGAGTGTCACCGAACGGCAAATTCGCGATGTCCTGTCCAATGTCATGTCGCCGGACGGTGTCCCGCTGACGCAAGCCAAGGTGCTGTCGGAAATCGCCATCAACGACGGCAAGGCGTATTTTTCCATCAACGTCGATGCCGCCAACGCGGCGGCGTGGGGTGACGTGCGGGCCAAGGCCGAAGCCGCCGTTCGCGGCATGCCCGGCGTGACCAGTGCGATGGTCGTGCTGACCGCCGAGCGCAAGCCGATGGCCGCAGCGGGCGCCGCGCCCGCGCCGTATCGCCGGGTGTCCGGAGCAGGGGGCGGCTTGCCGCCGGCCTCCGCGCATCGGCCGACGCCGCACGCAGCATCGGGTTCGCCGATGGCCAAACAGGCGCCGATCCCCGGCATTGCCGCGATCGTCGCGGTGGCGTCGGGCAAGGGCGGTGTCGGCAAGTCGACCACCTCGCTCAATCTGGCGCTGGGCCTGCGCGATCTAGGCCTGCGGGTCGGCCTGATGGATGCCGATATCTACGGCCCCTCGGTGCCGCGCCTCACCGCCATTCACGACAAGCCGGTCGTCAACGAGCACAAGAAGATGATCCCGATCGAACGCTTCGGCCTCTCGATCATGTCGATCGGCTTCCTGGTCGAGGAAGAGACCGCAATGATCTGGCGCGGCCCGATGGTGATGTCTGCGATCACCCAGATGCTGCGCGAAGTGGCGTGGGGTAAGCTCGACATCCTCATCGTCGACATGCCGCCGGGAACGGGCGACGCGCAACTGACGCTGGCGCAGAACGTGCCGCTCAAGGGCGCGGTGATCGTCTCGACGCCGCAGGACCTGGCGCTGATCGATGCGCGGCGCGGGCTCGCGATGTTCAAGAAGGTGAACGTGCCAGTGCTCGGCATCGTCGAGAACATGAGTTACTTCCAGTGTCCCGAATGCGGCACGCGGTCGGATATCTTCGGCCATGGCGGCGCGCGGCACGAGGCCGAGCGGCTCGGCGTGCCGTTCCTCGGCGAGGTGCCGCTGCACATGTCGATTCGCGCGACCTCGGATGCCGGTACGCCGGTGGTGGTAAGCGAGCCCGACGGCCCGCACGCGGCGATTTACCGCGCCATCGCGACGCAGGTGCGCGATCAGCTCAAGGACGTGCTGGCGATGGCGGCGGACTGAAGCGACGCTCCCGCACTGCACTGCTGAACGTGCATCAGACTTTCGTTGAATTTCTCCGACAACGGCATGGGATGCGTTTCTGCCGTGCATGTTCCATGTTAGAGAGCATTCCAGCGCGCCCCCTTTGGTCGCCTTCCAATCGTCGTCGTGGTCACCCCGGCGACGTCAGAAACGCAAGCGAAACGCAAGCAAGGAGAAGCTGAATGAAGCGTCGTGATTTTCTCAAAGTGACTGCCGCCGGCGCCGCGGTGACCGCTGTGGCCTCGCCGGCCATTGCCCAGTCGTCGCCGGAAATCAAATGGCGCATGACCTCGAGCTTCCCCAAGTCGCTCGATACCATCTACGGCGGCGGCGAGTATTTCGCCAAGCAGGTCGCCGAAATGACCGATAACAAGTTCCAGATCCAGGTTTTCCAAGCGGGCGAAATCGTCCCCGGCTTGCAGGCGTTCGACGCGACGTCTAACGGCACCGTCGAAGCGTGCCACACGGTGTCTTACTATTATGTCGGCAAGGACCCGACCTTCGCGATCTTCGCCTCGGTGCCGTTCGGCCTTAACACCCGTATGCAGAACTCCTGGCTGCTTCAGGGCGGCGGCAATGAACTCGCCGACGAGTTCTTCAAGCAATACAAGGTCGTGGCCGTGCCTTGCGGCAACACCGGCACCCAGATGGGCGGCTGGTTCCGCAAGGAGATCAAGACCGTTGGAGACCTGTCGGGCCTGAAGATGCGCATCGGTGGTATCGCCGGTCAGGTGCTGCAGAAGGTCGGCGTCGTGCCGCAGCAGCTCGCCGGCGGCGACATCTATCCGTCGCTGGAAAAGGGCACCATCGATGCGGCCGAGTGGGTCGGCCCCTATGACGACGAAAAGCTCGGCTTCCAGAAGGTCGCCAAGTTCTACTACTACCCCGGCTGGTGGGAAGGTGGCCCGTCGGTGCACGCGTTCTTCAACGAAGAGAAGTTCAACGCGCTGCCGAAGCACTATCAGGCCGTGCTGCGCAACGCCGCCGCCAACACCACGCTCTGGATGCCGGCGCGTTACGACATGCAGAACCCGAAGGCGCTGAAGCAACTGGTCGCCAGCGGCACCCAGCTCCGTCCGTTCTCGACCGAGATCATGGAAGCCTGCCTCAAGGCCACCAACGAGCTGTGGGCGGAGATTTCGGCGAAGAACCCGACCTTCAAGAAGGTCATCGACGCGATGCAGGCCTATCGCGGCGACGAATATCTGTGGTGGCAGGTCGCCGAATACACCAACGACAGCTTCATGATCCGCTCCCGTACCCGCCAGTAAGCGGCACGCGTTCAGGTCTCATCAATCAACCCGGCCTCACGAGGCCGGGTTTTTTGTTGGCGAAAAGGTTGTGACTGCCATGCCTGCGGGTGCGGCGTCTGACGTGGTCTTCCGCGCTCGCAAAGATCGTCAATGCGAGCGAAGCAAAGCAATCCAGAAGGCCACGAAGCAAGACTGGATTGCTTCGTCGCTTGCGCTTCTCGCAATGACGAGTCGGGGAAGCCTCAGAACTTCGGCGGCCCAAGATCCATCGGCGGCAGCTCGATCTGCGGCACTTCGATCTTGACCTTGTTGAGATCGATATTCGCGGCCGCGCCCTTGTAGTGCATCACCATCGACGGGAACAGGATCACCAGCAGCACCATCACCACCTGGATCACGACGAACGGCACCGCGCCCCAGTAGATCTGTCCGGTGGTGACCGGCTCCATGCGTTTCTTGGTGACGCGATCGATATAGCTTTCCTTCGGCGCGACCGAGCGCAGGTAGAACAGCGCGAAGCCGAACGGCGGATGCATGAAGGAGGTCTGCATATTGACGCCGAGGATGACGCCGAACCAGATCAGGTCGATGCCGAGCTTCTCTGCTGCCGGCCCGAGCAGCGGGATGATGATGAAGGCGAGTTCGAAGAAGTCGAGGAAGAACGCCAGCACGAACACGAAGATGTTGACGAAGATCAGGAAGCCGAACTGGCCGCCGGGCAGCGAGGTCAGGAGATGCTCGACCCAGACGTGGCCGTTGACGCCGTAGAACGTCAACGAGAACACGCGGGCGCCGACCAGGATGAAGATCACGAAGGCCGACAGCTTTGCGGTGGACTGCACCGCCTGACGGATCAGATCCCACGACAGGCGCTTCTTGGCTGCGCCGAGCAGCAGCGCGCCGGTCGCGCCCATCGCGCCGCCTTCGGTCGGCGTTGCGACGCCGATGAAGATGGTGCCGAGCACCAGGAAGATCAGGAACAGCGGCGGTACCATCACGAAGGTGGTCTGCTGCGCCATCCGCGACAGGAAGCGGACGCCGAACAGGCGATGCACGATCCAGTTCAGCACCGCGACAGCGAATGCGAAGACGATGCCGTACATCATGCTGATGACGACGAAATCGGCACCCTTGGTGTCCGAATGCCGCATCATGAACCAGGCGAAGACGATGCTGACGAGGGTCAGGATGCCGAGCGAGGTCAGCCCGCGGCTGCCGCTGTCTTCACGGAAGCCGATGGCTTCGGCCGGCAGGCCAGGCGTGTACTTGGGAAACAGCATCGAGACGAGGAAAATATAGCCCGCATACAGGCCGGTCAGCACCAGGCCTGGAATGAATGCGCCTTCGTACATGTCGCCGACCGAGCGGCCGAGCTGGTCGGCCATCACGATCAGCACCAGCGAGGGCGGGATGATCTGCGCCAGCGTGCCGGACGCGGCGATGACGCCGGTGGCGACGCGGCGGTCATAGCCGTAGCGCAGCATGATCGGCAGCGAGATCAGGCCCATCGAAATTACCGAGGCCGCAACCACACCGGTGGTGGCCGCAAGCAGCGCGCCGACAAATATCACCGCATAGGCAAGGCCGCCGCGCAGCGTGCCGAACAGTTGGCCGACGGTGTCGAGCAGGTCCTCCGCCATGCCGGATCGCTCCAGCACCAGCCCCATGAATGTGAAGAATGGAATGGCCAGCAGCGTGTCGTTGTTCATCACGCCGTAGACGCGTTCCGGCAGGGCCTGCAGGAAGTTGGGATGGAATTGGCCGAGTTCGATACCGATGAAGGCGAACAACAGGCCGACGGCGCCGAGCGAGAAGGCTACCGGATAGCCCAGCAGCAGAAATACGACGAGCGCCAGGAACATGATCGGCGCCATGTTCTCGATCAGAAAAGCAATCATGCAGTCCCCCGAGCCGTTTCCGGCCCCCTCAATCTTTCTTGATGGCTTCGACCAGATGCTCGACTTCGGCCTCTAAGCTCGACGGCTGTGCCTCGTAAGGATCGCGGATCAGCCCCCGCATCACCGCGATGCGCTTGATCAGTTCGGAAATGCCCTGGATCAGCAGCAGCGTGAATCCGATCATCAGCAGCGACTTCGCCGGCCATTGCGGCAGCCCGCCCGCATTGCCGGATTGCTCGTTGATCTCCCACGACCGGATGAAGAACGGCACGCTGGTCAGGATCATCACGATGCACAGCGGGATCAGGAAGAAGGTGTGTCCGATGACGTCGATGGTGTCGCGGACCTTCTTCGGCCAGAAGCTGTTGACGATGTCGATCCGGATATGTTCGTTGCTGAGCAGTGTCCACGGCGCGCAGAGCAGGAACACGATTCCGAACAGCACCCACTGCAATTCCAGCCAGGCATTCGACGATTCGTCGAATACCTTTCGGACGGTGGCGTTGGCGCTTGAGATCAGAACGGCAACCAGGATCAGCCACGACAGTTGCCGGCCGATCCACGAATTGATCGCGTCGATCCCCTGACTGAGCTTCAGGAGCGATTGCACGGAAGGTCTCCCCGATTTCAACTTCCGCCATCCCGTCGGCATCTTGGGGCCGGGCGCTTATTGTTCGAGCGGCTTGAAGTCGCTGCACCATTTCAGCGGGATGCGCCGCCGTCAATTGGAAGTTTGACGATGGGGCGGGACAATCGGAGGGGCGCCCACGGGAGGGACGCGGAGGGGACTTTATCCCCCGGTCACGCTCATGTGGCGGCTGACGCTGGGGCGATTGTGGCGGCGGTCGATGACGAAGTCGTGGCCCTTCGGCTTGAGGCCGATGGCGCGGTCGATCGCCTGGCTGAGCAGTTCGTTGTCCGGCGAGGCCCGCAGCGGGCGGCGCAGATCGGAGGCATCCTCGTGGCCGAGGCAGGTGTGGATGGTGCCGGTGCAGGTGACGCGGACACGATTGCAGGATTCGCAGAAGTTGTGCGTCATCGGTGTGATGAAGCCGATCTTGCCGCCGGTCTCGCTGACCTTGACGTAGCGGGCCGGACCGCCGGTAGAGTCGTCGAGATCGGTGAGGGTGTAGCGGGTTGCCAATCGGCTGCGCAGCAGTGACAGCGGCAGATACTGATCGATGCGCCCGGTGCCGATATCGCCCATCGGCATCACTTCGATCAAGGTCAGGGTCATGCCCTTGCCGTGCGCCCATTCCATCAGCGCCGGAATCTCGTCCTCGTTGACGTTCTTCAGCGCCACCGCGTTGATCTTCACCGCGAGGCCGGCGGCGCGCGCCGACTCTATGCCGGAGAGCACCTTGTCGATATCGCCCCAGCGGGTGATCGCCTTGAAGCGGGCCGGGTCGAGCGTGTCGAGCGAGACGTTGATGCGGCGGACGCCGCAGTCGCGCAGTTCGTTGGCGAAGCGGGCGAGCTGCGAGCCGTTGGTGGTCAGCGTCAGTTCGTCGAGCGCGCCGCTATCCAGATGGCGCGACAACGACCGCACCAGCGACATTACGTTGCGCCGGACCAGCGGTTCGCCGCCGGTGAGCCGCAGTTTGCGCACGCCTTTTTCAATAAAGACGGAACACAGCCGGTCGAGTTCCTCTAAGGTGAGGAGGTCCGCCTTCGGCAGGAAGGTCA
>JAFKKL010000054.1 GCA_017305595.1 Hyphomicrobiales bacterium
GTGCCAAGACGGGCAAGCCCGCGGCCGGCGCGGTGTGGCTCAACGCCGCCATGCTGAGCCCCTACGACTACTGGCAGTACTGGCGCAACACCGAGGATGCCGACGTCGAACGCTTCCTCAAGCTATTCACCACCTTGCCGTTGGATGAGGTCGCACGCCTTGCCGCTTTGCAGGGCCAGGAGATCAACGAGGCCAAGAAGGTGCTGGCGACCGAGGCCACGGCGCTGATGCATGGTCGTGCGCAGGCTGAGGCTGCATCCGAAACGGCGCGGAAAACCTTCGAGGAAGGCGCCATCGCCAGTGATCTGCCGACGATCGAGATCACCGCGGCCGAACTGGACGAGGGCATCGGCGTGTTGGGTGCGTTCGTGCGTGCTGGGCTCGTCGCCTCCAACGGCGAAGCGCGGCGGCAAATCAAGAGTGGCGGCCTGCGCGTCAACGACGCGGCGGTGAGCGACGACAAGGTGATCCTGACCAGCGCCAACCTGACGCCGGACGGCGTCATCAAGCTGTCGATGGGCAAGAAGCGCCACGTCCTGCTCAAGATCGCATAGGCCTATTCGCAGAACGACGTTGTCCTCCATGGGCGAAATGCGCTCCATGGAGGACCATGGCCGCTGAACAGTCTTTCGCCCATCCTGACATCACCCCCTTTAAACCGACGCGCGCTGCGTGGGCCGTTCTCGGCCTCTGCTTCGCTCTGGCGCTGCTGGGGCGCGGCATGGCAGAAACCTTCCCGGTCTTCCTGCTGCCTATCTCAAACGACTTCGGCTGGGCGCGCGCCGACGTCATTTCGATCTACGCACTGGCGTCGCTGTCGATGGGTCTATCGTCGCCGTTCGTCGGGCGGCTGTTCGACTTCTCCGGTCCTCGTGCCGTCTACGGTCTCGGCCTGCTGCTGCTTGGTGCGGGCGTGTCGCTCGCGGCGTTCGCCAATACATTGTGGCAATTGCAGGCCTGCATGGGCATTGCCGTCGGGCTCGGCATGGCCTGCCTTGGCAATGTCCCGAGTTCGCTGCTGCTGGGGCGCTGGTTCGGCAACCGGCTGCCGACCGCGATGGCAATCGTCTATTCAGCGAACGGCGCCGGCGTGCTCACGCTGGTGCCGCTGTCGCAAGTGCTGATCGATCATTTCGAATGGCGCAACAGCTATCACCTGCTGGGCAGCGTCTTGCTGTTTTTGCTGATCCCGCTTCTGCTGTTGCCATGGCGGCGCATTGCCAAGCAAACCGCGCGCGTCTCGGGCGAAGCAGCGGTCAAGGCGGTGGCGACGCCGGCGACGACCATCAACGAGATCGAATGGACTTTGCTGAGCGCGATGCGCCATCACGCGTTCTGGGCATTGTTCAGCACGTTCTTCTTCACGGCGATCGGCGTCTACACCATCGGCGTCCAGGTCGTCGCTTATCTGATCGAATCCGGATTTCCACCGCTGCAAGCCGCCTCCGCATGGGGCTTGAGCGGCGTCGTGCTGGTGATCGGAATGCTGACGGTGAGTTGGCTCGATACGCTGATCGGCCGCCGCCGTGCGATCCTGTTCAGCTATGGACTGACGACGCTGGGCATCGTCTGCCTGTGGCTGCTCAGCCGGTTTCCAAACCTGTGGCTGCTCGGCGGCTTCCTGGTTTGTTTCGGCAGCACCATCGGGTCGCGCGGCCCGCTGATCACGGCGGCTGCGATCAACATCTTTCACGGCAAGCGCGTCGGGACGATCTTCGGCACGATCTCGATCGGAAGTGGTCTCGGCTCAGCGCTCGGTGCTCTGGTCGGCGGCTTGATCCACGACTGGAGCCACAGCTACGATCTGGTCATCGCCTTCGCGCTGGTGAATGTGCTGCTCGGCATGATTCCGTTCCTGACGGTGCGGGCGCTGCGCGAATAGTCGTGCGCGATAATGCTGATAGCCAGCGCTCAGTTACTGGGCGGGCGGAAGTTCGGTTGGATTGTAGTTCTGCTGTCGCCCGGTGTTGAACTCGAACACCTTGCGCAGCACGCCCGGCGCCATTGCCGAAATCGGATTGACGCGAAGGTCGGGCTTGCCGGGCGAGCCGACGACTTCATAGGTGACGCCGATCAGGCCCTCGTTGCTGCCCCCGAGCAGCATCCCGAACAACGGGATCTGTCCGAACATGTTGTTGAGGCCATAGAGCGGAACGAAGGTCCCGCTCATCCGCACCTGATTGGCCTGATAATCGATGCTGCCTTCCATGGTCGCGCCGATGGTCGGCCCCTTCACGACGCCTTCGCGAATGGTCAGCTTTCCGGCGTTGCGGGTGAATTCAGCGCGCAGCCGCGAGAAGGCGACGCCGGAGCGTCCGCCACCGGCGGGCAGTCCTGCCACCTCGTCGAGTTTCGCCTCGCCCTTGATGGCGAAGTTGCGAACGTTCACCAGGCCTTCCTTCGCCCGCGGCTCGACCGTCGGCGGCTCCATCGCGAGTTGAAGCTGACCGCCCATCATCTTGGCGTAGGTATCAGTGAAGCGGAAAAACGCGCCGGCGTCATTGGTTTCAACGAAGATCACTTCGCGGCCCTGTGCAGGACGGCGCAGATCGCCGGTCAGCGGCGTATCGCGGCCGAGCTTGCCCTTGAGCGTAAACGTGCGGATAGCGCCATCCTTCCGCGACATTTTCAGATCGACGCCACGCACCGCCTCGCCATAGAAACCGGCCACCGCACCCAGCTTGAGATCGACGTCGAAATCGATGCTCTTGGTTTTGCTCTTGGCGTCGGTGTCCTTGCCGGAGATCGCCGATTTGATGAATTGACGGCCATCGAACACGTCACCGCGCATCACGACCTTGATGGTTCCATCGTTGGCGCGCTCGGCCCGAAGCGAAGCCTTGTCGCCTTCGGACGGCGAGTAAGTCGGGAAATTGGCGTTTATCAGATTGTCGTTCTGGTCGACTTCGAGCGAGCCCTTGATCGACACGCCTCCGCCGTCGATGACGATATCCTCGAGCCGCGTCGATTGCGGTTTCTGCACGACGTTGAAAGTCGCGTGAGCGCCCTTCCCGGAAGGTTTGGTCCAGCCCGGCAGCAGATTGTCGAGTTTCAGCGGCGTGAGATCGGCGTCGATGGCAATCTTGCTGTCCGAACTGCCAATCCGTCCCGCAAGTTTCACGCCGACCGGACCGGTTGCACCCGGACCGAGGTCGAAGCCGAGCCGGGCGCGGCTGGCGTCGTCGAGCGTCGCTTGCATTTTGACGTCGGCATCGCCGTTGCCCAGTTTGCGATAGTCGAGGGACGCCGGCTGACCGTTGATCCGCACGTCGCCCTTGACCTGATAACCCTGATTGTTGGCGACGATCTTCATCGTCGAGGCTTCAAGTTTCTGGTTCATCACCAGACGATCGGCGGAAAATCCGGTGACGTCGGCGGTGATCGAATACGTGGTGTCAGCCTTGGTCAGTTCGCGCTTGATCGGAAGGCCGAGCGCGACCTGCGCGGTCACCGTTCCCTTGGCGGTGTTCGGATCGATCGGCGTATTGCTGAATTCGCTGAGGCGGTCGGACGAAAGGATTTCCGCGACCGCTGCGACCGGACCATCGAGCTTGAAGCGGACCCGCGCCGGCGCCGGCTTCGGCGCCATGTCCGGCACCTCGAAGACGGCATCGGAGACGTTCAGCTTCCGACCCCCGTTGGTATCGATGCTCCCCTGCCCGATAGTCACCGTGGCGGTTCGCCCGGTCACGCGTGCACGCAGGTCGGCGTTGTGGATCGATGGCAGTTCATCAACCGGATGCAGCGTGACGTTATTGGCGACGATATTGACCGAAAGACCATCCTCGGGAATCGGCGGCCCGGCGCGTGACAGATTGAAGAGCGGCGAGTTGACGCCGATATCAATACGCTGCAACGAACCCGCACCGATCCGCTCGGTGACCCACTCGCGCACTTCGGGGACGATGATGATCGGCCACATCCGCTTCAGCGCAGTGGCCGACATCGGCGTTCCAGCAAATCCCAGCGTCAGGCGCGGTTCGCCGGAATAATCCAGCGTGCCGGTGCCCGCGACGCCGATCTCGCCATTGCTGATGCTGGCCTGGTTCAGCAGTATCTTTTTATGCGTGGTATCGAACCGCATGCCGATGGCGATGCGGTTGAAGATCAACGGTGGTTCGTTGTTGACGCCGGCCAGCACGATGGTGCCGCCGCTGAAACCAAGCTGCCAGTCCGGCACCACATCGCCCGGCGGTTCCAGATGCGCCAGCAGGGTCACGCGGTTGGCACCCGAGACGATCTTGAACGGCGCCAGCAACACGCGGCGGCCGGCATCCCACTCGACACTCGCCTCGATCTGGTCGACGGCCATCGGATAGTCCGGTGTGTCGTGATCGATGATGGTCCCCTTACCTGCCTCCAGCTTGCCCCGGAAATAGGTCGGTAGCCCGTCGCGCCCGATCTCCCCGCGCAACTCTCCCGTGAGGGGAAGATCGGCGCTGTAGTTCAAATCTTTCACCCGCAGCGCCAGCAGGATATTTTGTGTCGAAACCTTGTTGGCGCGAATATCGACCGATCGTACGCCGTTGCTCGGCGCGCCGATCTCGACGCGAAGCGACCACGCGTGCGCGCCTTCCTCGCCGAGGCTCAATGCGACACCGCCGGCGCTTGGGCGCCGCAGGCTAAGGCTGATGTTCTCGAAATTCCAGCGGTTGCCGCGCTGCTCATCGTCGACGATGAGGCGACCGTTCTTCAAGCCGATCTCGTTGAGGTTCTGACCATCCAGTCCGGTCATGCTCAGGCCGTCAAGCCAGTCAAGCCCGGCCAGGAGTCCATTGCTGCCGGCGGAGTTCGCTCCGGGCGTCACAACCGGCGCGTCGCTCGGCGTCAGCGATGGCCCGGCAGATTGATCCGACGACGTTGGAGAACCGCCGTTCGACGCTGATGGTTCGACCGGCTTGGCCGTGCCGGCTGCAATGGGGCGGGCATTATCGCCGGTGGACACCGTGACTTCGCCGTCGGGCGTGATCCGCACCGCAAGAACGGCATCGACCAGTTTCAGACTCTCGGCGCGCAGCCGTCCCATCAGCAGCGCCATGCCCGACAGCCGCACTTCCGCTTTCGGCGCGCTGGCGATGATGGCGTGGTCGCGATCGCGCACCACGATATCCCGAATGCGGACAGCCACACGGATGCGCCCGGCCCGTTCGATCTGCGTGCCCCCAATCTCAACGGTGTTACCCGGCCCGATATTGTCCTCGATGGCCCTGATCAACCACGGCGTTGCGATGTCGAGGCTGATGGGGCCGGCGCCGAGACGCCACCACAATCCGCCGAAAGCGATCACAAACACGACGACAAGCGCGAGACTGGTGATGAGAAGGCGTCGCAGCCAATGCGCGCTCCTCAGCCAACGGCCAAACACCATGAAGCGACCACCGATGCCGGAAAGGCTCGATCCGCGACGTCCCAGCAGGCGATCGGCTCGGTGGCGCGCGGCGTCGTCGTGACGCGGATCCCAATCGGCGTCATCCCAATCCGATAGCGCATCATCGGCACGGGAATTCAGCGCCGGGGGCGGTGGTTTCCGAGCCATTGCCTCTCGGTGCTGATGTTGACGACGGGCTTGCTCGCCGAGGGGCGTTCGCGCGGGGTTGCGTGACGAACGCTGATGCGGCGGCATCAATGCCAATCCTCGTTGAACCTGTTAGAATCCATGCGTGCCATGCGGCATGAAGCGCCAGACGGTGTAATCGAATCCCAGTAACCATATCGCGGGGCAGGCCCGTTTGCCCAGCAACAAGGACGTGGTTGGGATGATTCCGCTGCCCTGTCGTATCGTGCTGCCCAATGGACCTGTCGAAAGCGACGAAAGGAAGGCGTATGTCCAAGAAAACGCATAAGAAAGCCTCCAAACCCAAGGTCGGAGTCAAGGCCGGGGTGAAGGCAAAGGCATCCGCCAAGAAGACCGCCAGTGCCGCCTCGAAAGCCGGCGCCAAGACGAAATCGAAATCCGGCCCATCCGCGGTCGGCGCGCGCAAGGCGACATCCGTCAAAGGGGCGAGGAAAGCGGCATCCAGCACCGGCGGCTCCTCGAGCAAGGCAAAGGGGCCGGCAAAGAAGGCCATCGCGAAGGCGCCGGCCGCTTCCAAATCGCGTACCGCGATTCGCGTGGCTCTGAAGCCGATGTCCCCTGAACCCGCGCGCCAGGACGCAAAGGCTGAACAGGCCGGCAAGGGATTGACGGTCGGAAGCAAAGTCCCGGCGTTTCAACTGCCCCGCGATGGCGGCGCGACCGTGTCGCTCGATTCGTTCGCGGGCCGAAAGCTGGTGTTGTTCTTCTATCCGCGCGCCAGCACGCCCGGTTGCACTAAGGAAGCGATGGATTTTTCCCGGTTGTCAGGCGCCTTCGCGGCCCTCGACACTGACGTCGTCGGCGTTTCCGCCGATCCGCAACGTGCGCAGGAGACCTTCCGCGACAAGCACGATCTGACCGTGCCGCTGCTGTCCGACGAAGCGCATACGGTGCTGGAGGCGTTCGGTGTCTGGGGCGATAAATCCTTATATGGCAAAATCTTCCAGGGAATTATTCGCACAACGGTTCTGATCGGACCAGACGGACGCGTGATCAACATCTGGCGCAATGTCAAAGTCGACGGCCACGCCGACGCGGTGTTGAGTTACGTCGAAAATCTGTAATGGCATTTTCTCAAAATTAACCATGAGGAGGTCAAATCGACATCAGTGTAAGGCCTAGCCGGCGAGTGTTCCGGTGGTGCGGGAGTACTGATGTCCAATCGTTCGAGCCACTATCCGGAACATTCGCACCCTCACCAGCCGCACCGCCATGGACACGCACCAACGCGCCGCCCTGCGGCGCCAGCCACAGCCGTTCGTCAGCGTGCTCGTCCGTCGAGCGCCTATGTCATTGCCCACGCCGGAAAGCAGATCCGCATCGGGCCCGTGATCGTCTGGATCGTCATCGGCACGGTCACCGCACTGGGCGCATGGTCGGCGGCGACAGCAACCTATTTCACCTTCCGGGACGACGTGCTGACCCGCCTGCTCGCCCGTCAGGCCGAGATGCAATATTCCTATGAGGATCGTATCGCCGAGCTGCGCGCCCGGATCGACCGCACCACCAGCCGTCAATTGCTGGATCAGGAGCAGTTCGAACAGAAGCTCGACCAGATCATCCAGCGGCAGGCTGCGCTTGACCAGCGCACCGCCGCGCTCGGATCACTTCCTGACAATTCCGCGACGGGATCGGTCAAGCCGGCGGCGCGCAGTCTCACCGAAAGGCTGTTCGGAAAATCGAAGCCCGCGCCGTTGCCAGAGAACGCTGCAACGCCCGGCCGCCAGTCCAGCCTGATGTCGCGGTCCGGCGCCAAGCTGGCAAAAGGCACCAACGTCAACGACACCATCGCGGGCCTACAGGCGTCGCTGGATCGTGTCGAACAGCGTCAGATGGCGATGCTGACTTCGGCGGAGACGAGCTACGACACACGGATTCGGCGAATGAAGGGATTGGTTTCCGATCTCGGCCTGAGCCTGGCACGGCTTGAGGTCCACACGCCGCGCAAAGGCGTCGGCGGTCCTTACGTGCCGGTGAAGCTGAATGGTCACGGTGGCGCGTTCGAGCAGCAACTCTCCCGTGTCAGCATTTCACGCGCCCAGCTCGACCAGTTGTCGAGGACGCTCGCGCAGGTCCCCTACCGGACTCCGGTGCTGGGTGAAATCGAATTGTCTTCAGGCTTTGGCGTTCGCACCGATCCGTTCCTCGGCCGTCCTGCGATGCATACCGGCCTCGACTTCCGCGCTTCGACCGGCGATCCGGTTCGCGCCACCGCAAACGGCCGCGTGGTTTCGGCCGGATGGGCGGGAGGCTATGGCCGCATGGTCGAGATCGATCACGGCAACGGATTGTCGACCCGCTACGGTCACATGTCACGCATCAACGTCAAGGTCGGTGAGCATATCCATATCGGGCAGATCGTCGGCGAAGTCGGTTCGACCGGACGCTCAACGGGCCCGCATCTGCACTACGAAACCCGCATCGATGGCGAAGCGGTGGACCCGCAACGCTTCCTGCGTGCCGGCGCGCGCTACGCCGCCGCACGCTGACGCGGCGGTCTGGCGATATCGATCCTACTGTTGTAGACCGCCGGTTCTCGCGATAGCCAAACCGGCATCTGCACGGAGACATTTTGCTTGAACGCGTCGCCACGCCGAATTGGACCGACCTTCCCCCGGCTTGCCGATGCGGCCTTTTACGTCACGCGCGCGATCAGCAGCCGCGTGATGGCGCGGGCCGGATTTCACGGCATCGACAGCAATTATGCGCGCACGACGATTGCGACGATCACGCGACGTCTTCGCAATGGCGAGACGGTTTATATCGCCGGCCTTGCATCATCGGGAACCCATAACACCGGCGTCGCACTGGTCGAAGTCACGCAAGCCAATGGACCGCGCCTCATCGTCAACAACGAAGAGGAACGCTTCTCCGGGAACAAGCACACCTCCGAATTTCCGCATCGCTCGCTCGATGCGATGGCCGCGACGTTGCGCACTATGGGACGCGACATCGGCGATATCGCAGCGTTCGTGACGACCTGGGATTATCCGACGCTGTTCGGCACCATGATGCGAACCGCGATCGAGGAAGCGCCGGGCAGCCTCAAGCTGTTGTCCTATTCCGACGCCATTGGTGTCGATCGTCGCCGCCTCGACCAGATGCGGCGCACGCCGCGGATTCTCGCCAAGCAATTCGGGCTGGCACAGCCGCCGCAATTGATCCTGGCACCGCATCATCTCAATCATGCGTGGTTTCCCTATGCTGTCTCGCCGTTCTCTGGCGGCAGCGATCCCGTCGCCATCGGCGTGTTCGACGGCACCGGCGATCGCGGCTCGATTTCGTCGTTCGTGGCGCAGGGCGATGACATCCGGGAAATCGCCTGCAACGAAAGCGTGTTCGATTCGCTTGGCGCGTTTTACAGCGTGATCTCCTCGACACAGGGCGGCTGGACGTGGCTTTCCAGCGAGGGGCGCTACATGGGTGCGGCGGCGTGGGGCGACATGAACCGCGCCACCAACCGCTATTATGCGCGATTGAAGGATGTGCTCGACCTCGGCGTGGACGGCACGATCAAGCTCAACCGCGCAATGGCGAACTGGTATCGCGACCCGTTCGACAATCCTTACAAGCAACCGCTGACCGACATTCTCGGTCCGCCACTGCGGCCGGATCAATTATGGAATCCGGACGCCGTGTTGCGCGTCGAGGACATCCAGCACCGGCCCGATACGCAGGATCGCCTCGACAAGGCGGCAGCGACGCAGATGGTGTTTGAGGACGCGTTGATCCACGCCGTCGATCATCTGCTGCGCGTCACCGGCACGAATAAACTCATCCTGTCGGGCGGCGTCGCACTGAACGCCTTGGCCAGCATGCGGCTGCTCGAACACTTCGACGAGGCCTGGTTCGCCAAGGCTCAGCAACGCAAGGCGCGCCTGCATCTGTGGGTGCCGCCGATGCCGAGCGATCCCGGCGTACCGATCGGCGCGGCGTGGTGGCTCGCCCATCTCGCCGGCGCACCGCGCGGCACGCCAGAAACCCACGCGTTCTACTGTGGCACCGCACCAACCGGTGATGACATTGCGAGCGCCCTCGCCGCTGCCCCAGACATTGCCTCGGAAACCATCGGCACCATCGCGACACCGAACGGACGCGACGCTATCGCCGATCTGATGGCTTATTGCGTCGCCAGCGGCGGTATCGTCGCGCTCTATCAAGGGCCGGGAGAAACGGGCCCCCGTGCGCTCGGGCATCGCTCGATTTTTGCCAATCCGTGCGATCCGGAGACGCGCGAACGCCTCAATGCGCGCGTGAAATATCGCGAGAAGATTCGCCCGCTCGCACCGATGGCGACGCTCGAAGCCGCGCAGCAGTTTTTCGAACTGCATGAGGGGGCGTCGGACGGCAACTACAACGCCTACAACTACATGGTGCTGACGGCGCATTCGAAGCCTGCGGCCGTCGAAAAAATTCCATCGGTCGTGCATGCCGATGGCACCGGCCGTATTCAGATCGTACGCGAGGACGACGATCCCCTTACCTACGCTTACTTGAAGGCGCTCGGCCGCCGTATCGGCGTCGAGGTCTCGGTGAACACCTCGTTCAATGTCGCAGGCCCAATCGCGCAAACGCCGGAGCAGGCCGTGGAAACCCTGCGCCGCTCCAAGGGCCTCGACGCTGTATTCATGGTGGCGGATGACGGGACGGTGCGTGCCGCGTGGCACGGTGGCGAGCGCGACAGCGGTCGTTTTACCGGCTGGCTTGCGGCGTGGCGAAGCGCGACAGCAAGCGCCCGTCCATGATCAGCAAGCCGCTGGCGATGATCAACGCGCCGACAATCTCGCGCGGCGTGACGACTTCGCCAAGCACCACATAGCCGAGCGCAATTGCCGTCACCGGCACGAGCAGCGTTACCAGCATGACGTTGCCGGGGCCGGAGCCGCGAATGATCTGGAAGAACAGGATGTAGGCCAGCGACGTCGACAGCGCCGCCAATCCGACCAGCGCCAGGATCGTCGTGGCGTGCGGCATCGGCAGTTGCCACGGCCGATCGATCGCCATCGACAGCACGAACATCATGACGCCCGAGCAGATCAGTTGAAAGGTCGCCGCCGCCAGCGGTTCGACGCCTTGCATCTCGCGCTTGGCCCACAGTGCCGAAAATCCGAACACGACGGTTGCGCCGAGACAGAGCAAGATACCGAAGCTTTGTTGTGTATCGACATGCAGATCGACACCGCGCAGAACGATGACGCCGAACAGACCCAGCAGCACGCCCGCCACGCGGCGCGCGATCAGCCGCTCCTCGCCGAACGCCGCCAGCACCAGCACCGTGAACACCGGCGTCATGGCATTGATCACCGATGCGAGGCCGCTGGCGATCATGGTCTGCCCGCTCACCAGCAGGGAGAACGGCAGCACGTTGTTGAGCAGCGCCATCACGATGAAGGGCCGCCAGCCGGCCAACGTGCTCGGCACCGGAATCCGGTAGATGCGGATCAGCGGCAGCAACAGCAGCGCTGCAAGTCCGACGCGAACGAACACGATGGTCAGCGGCGGCAACTCCTTCACCGCAACGCCTGCGAAGAAGAACGACCCGCCCCATAGCACTGATAGGCAAAGAAGCCGCACCCAGTCGCCGGAGGTGATGCTGAGGTCCGCCGATGGCGCGGCCGTTCTGATTTCGATCGACATGGCTTCCGCTTCGGTCCTGTGCTCGCTGCCGCGCCGATGGAATCCATCGTGTCGCCAGTCTGTGCAGAGGACCTAACGCGAATGGCTTGCTCTCACCACCCGTTTTCAGGGCAATGCAGCGATGCCGTCGAACGCGGTGGTCAGTTAGCGGGGGCGGCCTTGATCAGATCGATCAATCGGCCTTCGTCATCGTCCGGTATTTCAGCGGTTGCCCGCGCGTAGATGTCCAGCGCTGCCCGCGCAACCGCGAGATCAAGGCCGAGATTCTCCGCCAGCGCCAGTGCGTAGCTCGCATCCTTGTGGCGCAGCGCGGCGGTGAACGAGGCTCCGGCAAAATCCCGTGCGACCATGCGTGCGGAGTGCCGCACCACTTGCGGGCTCGCAACGGCGCCGCTGGCGAGTGATTGCTGGACCAATTGCATATCGAGTCCGGCCTGCTCCGCGATGCGAAGGCCCTCGGCAAGGCTCGCGATCTGCACCGCGCCCATCAGATTGTTGATCAACTTGAATACCGTGCCCGCACCGGCCACGCCGAAATGCCGGAGGGTCGTTCCCAGCGGTGCGAGGAACGGTCGCGCGGCATCGAGATCACTCGCGTCCGCACCGACCAACAACGTCAGCTTTCCCGACGCAGCAGCGTCAGGCAGACCCGTCACTGGGCAATCGATGTAACGCAGTCCTCGCGTCGTCAGATCGCGCGCCATATCCATGGCATGACGATGCGACACCGTCGAACATTCGATCGCGAACGCGCCTTTGCGCGCCGTTTCAATGATACTGTCTTTGCCGGTCCACACCGCGTGCGAAGCGGCATCGTCCGCGACCATGGTGACGACGGCATCGGCATCCCGGGCGGCATCGGCCGGCGACGCGGCCCAGCGCGCACCACGTGCGATCAGGTCGTCGGCTTTGCTGCGGCTGCGATTCCAGACCGCGAGCGTGAAGCCGGCGTCGAGATAGCGGCCCGCCATGCCGTGTCCCATCCGGCCTAAACCGATGAATGCGACATGCGGCATGGCAAACTCCCTGTAGATTAATCGACGTCGTCGATCGCTCCCGGCGTGGTGCCGAACGCGCGTTGCGCCAGGGTCGCAGCCATGAACTCGTCGAGATCGCCGTCGAGCACGCCAGCGGTGTCGGAGGTCTGCACGCCGGTGCGCAGATCTTTCACCATCTGATACGGCTGCAACACGTAGGAACGGATCTGATGACCCCAGCCGATATCGGTCTTGGCGGCCTGATCGGCGGCGGCCTGCTCCTCGCGCTTCTTCAACTCGATTTCATAGAGTCGCGCGCGCAGCATGTCCCACGCCTGCGCGCGGTTCTTGTGCTGTGAGCGCCCGGCCTGACAAACCACGGCGACGCCGGTGGGAATATGTGTGAGCCGCACCGCCGACTCGGTCTTGTTGACGTGCTGGCCTCCCGCGCCGCCGGAGCGCATCGTATCGGTGCGCACGTCGGATTCCTTGATGTCGATCTTGATGCTGTCATCGACAACCGGGAAAATCGCGACGCTGGAAAACGAGGTGTGCCGCCGCGCGTTGGAATCGAACGGCGAGATGCGCACCAGCCGATGTACGCCGCCTTCGGTCTTCAGCCAGCCATAGGCGTTATGCCCACTGATCTGAATCGTCGCCGATTTGATGCCGGCTTCTTCGCCCTGCGTTTCTTCGAGATATTCGATCTTGAAACCGTGCTTCTCGGCCCAGCGCGTATACATGCGCAGCAGCATCGACGCCCAGTCCTGGCTTTCGGTGCCGCCCGCGCCGGCATGAACTTCAAGATATGTGTCGAAGCGATCCGCCTCGCCCGAGAGCAAGGCCTCGAGTTCGCGTCGCGCCACTTCCTTCTTCAGGTGCTTCAGCGCAGTCTCGGCTTCGGCGACGATTCCCTCGTCGTCCTCGGCTTCGCCAAGCGCGATCATCTCGACGTTGTCGCTTTTTGGGGATCGTCCCAGAGCTTGGGGTCTTCGGCGAGTTGGTTCAGCTCAGCCAGTCTTGCCGTCGATGTATCGACGTCAAAGATGCCTCCTCAGCAGCCCGACCGACTGCTTGATCTCTTCGACAAGTCTTTCGATTTCCGCGCGCATGATCTTTCCGGTCGCGAAGCGTGTCCGCAAAATGACGATGTGGCCGGGATGTAGCGACGAACGCCGCCAAACGCAATCAGTAAAGCCCGCCGGTGCCGGGACGGATAATCGCGCGATCGGCATCGGGCGATACGCCGACAGCGTGACCGTCCGCATCCGCGACGCCGATGATCGAATAGTTGTCGGGCGGCGCGGTACCGGGCTTGAAGGCTTCGAGAATGGTGCGGCCACCATCGCCGGGGCCGGCGCGCATGCCGGTCTTGGCGTCGACGCGGATGAGCTTGATGCCGGCCGGCACCTTGAATGGCACGGCAGGCTTGCCCGCCAGCGCCAGCTTCAGGAAATCCTTGGCGATCGGCGCGGCGAGATGGCCGCCCGTTGCGCCACGGCCAAGATTGCGCGGCTTGTCGTAGCCGACGTAAATGCCGACCACGAGATCCGGCGAGAAGCCGACGAACCACGCGTCCTTCTCGTCGTTGGTGGTGCCAGTCTTGCCAGCGATCGGCTTGCCGACTTCGCGCACCACGGTCGCGGTGCCGTGCTGCACCACGCCTTCCATCATCGACGTGATCTGGTAGGCGGTCATCGGATCGAGCACCTGCTCGCGACGGTCGACCAGTTGCGGCTCGGGCTGGTTTTTCCAGCCGCCCGGCGCATCGCAGCCGCGGCATTCGCGCTGGTCGTGCTTGAAGATGGTGTGGCCGTAGCGATCCTGAATGCGGTCGATCAGCGTCGCCTTGATTCGTTTGCCGCCGTTGGCGAACATCGAATAGGCGGTGACCATGCGCATCACCGTGGTTTCGCCGGCGCCGAGCGCGTAAGAGAGATAGTTCGGCAATTCATCATAGACACCGAAGCGCTTGGAGTATTCGCCGATCAGCGGCATGCCGATATCCTGCGCCAGCCGTACCGTCACGGTGTTCAGCGAGCGCTGCAACGCGTTGCGCAGCGTGGTCGGGCCATAGTACTTGCCGGTCGAATAGTTCTCCGGCCGCCACACGCCGCCGCCCTGCCCCTGATCGATTTCGATCGGCGCGTCGACCACCACGGTCGACGGCGTATAGCCGTTATCGAGCGCCGACGAATACACCAGCGGCTTGAACGACGAGCCCGGCTGCCGATAAGCCTGCGTCGCGCGGTTGAACTGGCTTTGATCGAACGAGAAGCCGCCGACCATCGCCAGCACACGGCCGGTCCATGGATCCATCACCACCATCGCACCGGACACTTCGGGCAATTGCCGCAATCGATACTGTCCCTCGACGACGTGGCCCTCCTTGTCGAGCAAGGGATCGGCGTAGATGACGTCGCCGGGCGACAGCACCTGCGACACCTTGGTCGGCGTCTTGAAGCGCGTCGGGCCGGACGCAGCTTTCGCCCATTTCACACCGTCGAGCGTGATGATGCCGGTCTGCCGGCCCTTGCTGACTGCGCCGCCGAGTTCGCGTCCCGGCTGGAAACCGATCCGCGCCGACTGATCGCTGGTCTCGAGCACGACGGCCATCCGCCACGGCGTGATGTCCGACAGTGATTTGACGTCGGCGAGTTTCACGCCCCAGTCACCTGAGATGTCGAGCTTGCTCACGGGCCCGCGCCAGCCCTGGGCCTCGTCGTAGTTGACCAGCCCCTTCACCATGGTCTTGCGCGCCTCGACCTGCAATTTCGGATCGAGCGATGTGCGCACCGACAGGCCGCCTTCATAGAGTTTCTTTTCGCCGTAGCGCTCGAACAGATCGCGACGCACGTCTTCAGCGAAATATTCGCCGGCGAAGGTGTGCGAACCGTTGGCGCGGCTGGTCACCACCAGCGGCGATTTGCGGGCAGCGTCCGCGTCGGCCTGCTTGATCCAGCCATTTTCCAGCAGGCGATCGATCACGTAGTTGCGGCGCTCGATGGCGCGGTCACGATTCTTGACCGGATGCAGCGTGGACGGCGCCTTCGGCAGCGCCGCGAGATAGGCGGCTTCCGCGACGGTCAGTTCGTTCACCGACTTGTCGAAATAGACCAGCGAGGCGGCGGCGATACCGTAAGCGCCGAGCCCGAGATAGATCTCGTTGAGATACAGTTCGAGAATCTTGTCCTTCGAGTAAGCGCGCTCGATGCGCATCGCCAGCAAGGCTTCCTTGATCTTGCGCGCGAACGACACTTCGTTGGTCAAAAGGAAATTCTTGGCAACCTGCTGGGTGATGGTGGACGCGCCCTGCGGCCGCCGGTTCGAGCCGTAATTCTGGACGTAGAGCAGAGCGGCGCGCGCCATGCCGGAATAGTCGATACCGCCATGCTCGTAGAAATTCTTGTCTTCCGCCGCGAGGAACGCGTTGATCACCAGTTTGGGAACAGCCTGGATCGGCAGATAGAGACGCCGCTCCTTGGAATACTCCGCGAGCAGCGAGCCGTCGGAGGCATGAACCCGGGTCATCACCGGCGGTTCATAATTCTGCAACTGGGAATAGTCCGGTAGATCCTTGGAGAAATGCCAGATCAGGCCGGCGACAGCGGCCACGCCAACCAGGAACACGATGGTACCGGCGGCAAACAGGAACCCCATAAACCGGAACAGCAGACGCATTCTCGACGATCCGTTTTGACCCTGTCCCGCCGATGGTTTCGACGAGTTCCTGGCTCACATTGGCTGGTGGCGCGCAGGGATGAACACTGCCCCCGCCTCCATCGACTCAATCAATCCATCCTGATCGATTCTGTCGCACCTGTGTCCGGCTTCTATAGAGCCGAGGCTGTGTCCAAACTAGGGCTCGCCTCAAGTCGCGGATTGTTTTTTTGCGGCCTGGCACCATTCCCATGCCCCGGCGCAGAAGCGACGGCGGCCAGAACACTAATTCTTGTTCGCCCCGACCGAAACGATCCGCTTGTCCAGAAAGGCATCGATCGCCTGCGCCACGGCGGCTACCGAGCGAGAGCGCCAGCTCTCGGAGGTCAGGAGCTTGAGATCGTCCTTGTTGGAGACGTAGCCGAGTTCAATCAGCGCCGATGGCACGTCGGGCGCCTTCAAGACCTTGAAGCCGGCCGATTTGAGCGGATGCTTGTGCATCCGCACCGTATTCTTCATTTCGCCCATCAGAGCATGAGCGAAACGGCTGGAGAAGGTCCGCGTCTCGCGCTGGGCAAGATCGATCAGAATGTCGGCCACCTCGGTCGGTTCCTCGGTGAGGTTGACGCCGCCGATGGCGTCCGCCTTGTTTTCAAGTTCGGCGAGCCGCTCCGCCTCGGCGTCGGACGCCTTATCCGACAGCGTATAGATCGTGGCTCCCTGCGCATCGCCCTCGCGGCGCGGCAGAGCGTCAGCATGAATCGAAACGAACAGCGCCGCATTCTGGGCACGGGCGACCTTCACCCGATCGCCAAGCGGAATGAATGTGTCATCGTCGCGGGTCAGAACCACGCGATATTTCCCGCTCTCGGCGATGCGATCGCGCAACGCCAGGCCGAATGCCAGCACGATGGCCTTCTCGGTTTCGCCGCTCGCTGCTTGCGTGCCGTTGTCGATGCCGCCATGGCCCGGATCGATCACCACGACTGGCCGCGTATCCACCCGTTCCGCGCTTTGTCCGGCATCGGCAATTACGGTCGCCGGCGGATTGCCGGGAGGCGGCTCTGCGGCGGTTTCCTTGGCCAGCGATTTGATGAACGCCGCCCGGTCCGTTGCCGCCAGTTCCACGATCAGGCGCGGCGGCTGGCCATTGGCGGCATCGAGCACATAGGCTTTCTCGATTCTGGCGGGACCTGCGAGATCGAATACCAGCCGCGACCCGCCCGGCATCACCAGTCCGTAGCGGAATGCCTTGATGAGGCCGCGCCCGTTCTGCCCGACATTGTTGGGGAGCTTGAACGTCACCTGCGGAATGTCGACGACGACACGATCGGGATTGCCCAGCACGAAGGCGCGCAGGTCGATTTTGCGATCGAGATCGAGCACGAATCGGGTCTGCTTGCTGTCGCCCGCCACACGAACACCGGATGCGATCGGGAATGATTCTACAGCCACAGGTTGTGGCGCGCCCGCGTCGCCCGCGGCGAACGACGTCGTTACGTCACACACGAGAGCGATGCCCGCGAGTAGCGCGACGCCCCAAAAGACGCCCCATGACAAGTATCGATTCGCGCGGCCCGCCAACGTTTCCCTAGCCTCCGAGCTGCTTCAGATACCGCAATAGGACGGCACGGTTAATCCAGACTTAATGCGGTGTTACCGATTTTTTCCGGCTGTTGCGGGCACGCGACGCTTCCCTTGCATGGGGCCGATAATCGACGTATGTAACGAGAGTTGACGGTATAAACTCCCGGTTGTGTCGCGTTCAACCTCCCGGAGCAGCGCCGGATCACCTCAAACAACCCATTTCGGGCCATGAGGGTTTCCAGCGCCATTTGCCGCCTCGCCCCACGGTCAGCGCAGTGCGCGGCTGTTCGGTCAGGTGGTCAGTCCGAGTGGAGCCGGTCCCGGCGTTCTTTATCCAGGGGCAGGTCTTTGACACAGCATGATCGGTTATCGTGGTCGCAAGACTGCAATATGCGATAGCTGACAGGCGCCCCGGCGTCGTGTCGGCCCGTCAGCGCCAACAAGGCGGCGCCATTGTGCCGCCAACCTGTTCAGACGGGCCGACGCTTGATGCGCCAGACTGTAACTCCGGCCGAATTTTCCGCGACGACCTCGCCGACGCGACGCATGAGCGACGCGCGACGCATGGCGTTCGCCTCGGTTCCGGGACAGCGCAGCGGTTTTCGCTTCGGCCTTCCCCTCACCCCCGAATCAGGTGGACCGTCGCGCTCCCCGGCTGCGCCCATTGTGCCTGCCGCCCTGCGCGTCCTCCGCCGCCAAGAGTTTTCCCATGCCAAACAAGATGTTGATCGATGCGACCCACCCGGAAGAGACCCGGGTGGTCGTGGTTCGCGGCAACCGAGTTGAAGAATTCGATTTCGAATCCGCGCAACGCAAGCAACTCCGCGGAAACATCTATCTCGCCAAGGTCACGCGGGTCGAACCGTCGCTGCAAGCGGCGTTCATCGAATACGGCGGCAACCGCCACGGCTTCCTGGCCTTCAGCGAAATCCATCCCGACTACTATCAAATTCCGGTCGCCGATCGTCAGGCCCTGATCGAGGCCGACGAGCGCGCCCATCGCGAAGCCGAGGAAGAGAACGAGCATCGCTCGTCGCGCCGCCGCTCGCGTCATCGCAACTCGCGCCGCCGCTCCAGCGGCGAGCGGGTGCAGAGCGAAGTAATCGAGATCACCGACGGCGAGCATCCGGCCGAGATCGTGGATCACGCCGCGGCTGCCGGGGAAGCCGGCGAGGCTCCGCTCGTTACGTCGGGCGATGCCGAGCATGTTGCTGTCGGCGCGGATCATACCGATGAGCATCACGAGGTTGCTTCGGATCAGCCTCATATCGCCGAAGCCGATCACGCCGCGTCGGGCGAAAGCCACATCGAGGCACCCCAGCCGTTTGAAGCCCCGGCGCCGGATGCACCCGCCATGCCGGTGTTCGAGGCACAGCCGGAAGCGGCCCCTGCCCTGACCTCTTACGATCCCGCCGCGCACGCGGAGGCTATTCCATCCGAGGATGCGGCTTCCGCCGAACATGCCGATGTCGTTGCATTTCATGACGATCAGACCGCGCATCACGATGAGGTCGAGCATCGTGACGATGCGCCGCATGCCGACGTCCACCACGACGACACGCATCTCGACCATGATGATGCGGATCACGACGACGAGGATGACGGCGACGACGAAGCCGAAGAAGAGGTTGTGGAATCGGTTGGCGGCGACGACGCGCTGGAGGAAATGCCGGAGCGCACTTTCCGCCCGCGCCGTCAGTACAAGATTCAGGAAGTCATCAAGCGCCGTCAGGTGATGCTGGTGCAGGTCGTGAAGGAAGAGCGCGGCAACAAGGGCGCGGCGCTCACTACCTACCTGTCGCTGGCGGGTCGTTACGCGGTGCTGATGCCCAACACCGCGCGCGGCGGCGGCATCAGCCGCAAGATCACCTCGGCGCAGGACCGTTCGCGGCTGAAGGAAGTGGTGCAGGATCTCGACGTGCCGGAAGGCATGGGCATCATCCTGCGCACCGCCGGCGCGGCGCGTACCAAGCCGGAAATCAAGCGCGATTTCGAATACCTGATCCGGATGTGGGAAACCGTCCGCGACACCACGCTGCGCTCGCAGGCACCGACGCTGGTTTACGAGGAAGGCTCGCTGATCAAGCGCTCGCTGCGCGATCTCTTCAACAAGGAGATCGACGAAATCCAGGTCGCAGGCGAAGCCGGCTACCGTGAAGCGCGCGACTTCATGAAGATGCTGATGCCCTCCAGCGTCCGCGCCGTGAAGCCGTATCGCGACGGTCAACCGCTGTTCTCGCGCATGGGCGTCGAAAGCCAGCTCGACGTGATGTTCACGCCGATCGTGCAACTGCGATCGGGCGGTTATCTCGTCATCAACCAGACCGAGGCGCTGGTTTCCATCGACGTCAACTCCGGGCGTTCGACCCGCGAGCATCACATCGAGGACACCGCGCTCAAGACCAATCTCGAAGCGGCTGAGGAAGTCGCGCGGCAATTGCGCTTGCGCGATCTCGCCGGCCTCATCGTCATCGACTTCATCGACATGGACGAGCGCCGCAACAACCGCGCCGTCGAACGCAAGCTCAGCGACTGCCTGCGGCAGGATCGCGCCCGCATTCAGGTCGGCCGCATCTCGCATTTCGGCCTGCTGGAAATGTCGCGCCAGCGCATCCGCGCCAGCGTGCTGGAAAGCTCGACCGAGCCCTGTCCGCATTGCGGCGGCAGCGGCCATATCCGCTCGGTCTCCTCGGTGGCGCTGCAAGTGCTGCGCAATCTCGAGGAAATCCTGATGAAGGGCGCGACGCACAACCTCACGGTGCGTACCCGCAACGACGTCGCGCTCTATGTGCTCAATCACAAGCGCGCGCATCTGCGCGATCTCGAAACCAGCTTCAAGGTGACGCTGTCGGTGCTCGCCGATCCGACGCTCGGCGGTCAGCAGGCATTCGTCATCGATCGCGGCGAACAGGTGCATACGCTGGAAGCCGCCAAGGCGTTGCTCGCGGCGCAAGCCGCCGCCGCGCCGGCGATCATGGATGATGCCTTCGACGATGACGACGCGTTCGACGTCGAGGCCGAAGTCGAAACCGAGGAAACCGAAGGCCTGACCGACGAGCAGGCATCGGGCGAAGGCAGCGATGCGAACGACGGCGAGTCCGCCGGTGACGGCCAGCGGCGTCGGCGCAGGCGTCGGCGGCGTGGCCGCGACTCCCGCGATCAGGAGAGCGCGCAGAACGATAACGAGACCGCGGTGTCGGCGCTCGACATCGACGATGCCGCGCAAGTCGCGGAGATGGTCGGCGATCGCGGCGAAGATGCCGATGACGACCGCGAAGCCACCTCGCAGGACGAGCAAGGCGAAGGTGGTGAACGTCGTCCACGCCGTCGTGGCCGCCGTGGTGGTCGCCGCCGTCGTGGTGGAGGCGAGGAAGGTTTGGCTGCGTCCATCACCGATGAACTCGCCCCCCCGTCCGCACCGGAAGTTACCGAAGCCGTCGCCGACTTCGATGGCGGCACGCCTTCCGATGCCGCACCGATGCATCACGCGAACGACGCCGAAACCGATCAGCCGACGCCTGTGGTGGCCGAGGGTTCCACGCCGGCAGAGGACACGACGCCGGAGCACGAATCCGTTGTGTCGGAATCTGCTGCAGACGCCGAGAAATCGAGACGCCGCCGCTCGACGGTGCGCGAGAAGGTCAGCTTCGCGTCGAGCGATGCACCCGCCGCTCCCGTCACCGCGGAAGTCCCGCAAGCCGCTCCGATCGCGGTTGAGGAGCCGATGGCGTCACCCGCCCCTGCTCCGGAATCGGCCGTGGAAACTCCCGACGCACCTGCGCCGCGTCGTGCCGGCTGGTGGTCCCGCCGCTTCGGCGGCGGTAACTGACAAGTTCACGATCGCTGCGAAGCTATCCGAAGTGTCATTGCCGGGCTTGACCCGGCAATCCATCCTCTCAAAAGAAATGGATGCGCGGATCAAGTCCGCGCATGACGTTGGACGATTCTGTAAGCCGCTTCAGCGTTTCAGCCAGCGCGTAATCCGTGCAACGGCCTCGTGCATATCATCCGCTGATTGCGCGTAGCAGAAGCGCACGAATTGGCGGCCGTGGACCGGATCGAAATCGACCCCGGGGGTCGCTGCGACGTGCGCGTGCTCCAGCATCCGCTTGGCGAAATCAAAACTGCCGTCGGTGAACTTCGACACGTCGGCGTAGAGATAGAACGCGCCGTCGGCCGGCAGGAACTCACTCAAGCCGGCATGCGGCAATCCCTCGATCAAGATGCGGCGGTTCTCCTCGTAGCCGTGCTTGATCGCTTCCATTTCCTCGCGACCGTCGAATGCCGCTTCGGCTGCGATCTGCGATAGCGTCGGCACCGAGATCGACAAGTTCTGCTGCAAGCGTTCGATGGGCCGCACCAGGGTTTCCGGCACCACCATCCAGCCGACGCGCCAGCCGGTCATGCAGAAGTATTTCGAGAACGAATTGATCACCAGCGCGTCCGGCGACAGTTCGGCGGCGGTCACCGCAGGAAACGCATAGTCGAGACCGTGATAGATCTCGTCGGAAATGAAACGGATGCCGGCGCTGTCCGCCGCTGCGATCAGTCCGGTCAATGCCTCACGCGACATCATGGTGCCGGTCGGGTTCGCCGGGCTGCCGACCAGCACGCCCTTCAACGGCGTCTTGCGGTGAGCTGCGAGCAGCATCTCGCCGGTCAAGGCATGGCGAGTGTCGCTGTGGGTCTCGATCAGCACCGGTTCACAGCCAAGCGCGGTCAGAATATGCCGGTATGGCGGATAGCCGGGAACCGTGACGGCGACGCGATCCCCCGGCTCGAACATCGAAAGGAACGCCAGAATGAACCCGCCCGACGAGCCGGTAGTGACGACGATCCGCGCCGGATCGACCTCACAGCCATAAGTGTCGCGATAGTGGCGCGCGATCCGCGCCCGCAGCGACGGGATGCCAAGCGCGGAGGTATAATCGATCCGCCCGTCGTCGAGCGCGGCCTTGGCGGCGGCGAGCGCCGTTTTCGGCGCCGATGCAGATGGTTGCCCGACTTCCATATGGATGACATGACCACCTTTGGCCTCGATCGCGGCGGCGGCGGCCATCACGTCCATCACCATGAACGGTGGAACGTTGCTGCGGCCGGATGCCGCCAGTATCGCCTTAGCTCTCTCGGTTACCATCGTATCGGACATCTGCTATCTGACCTGCGTTCCGGATTACGCCGAACGCGGCTCCGCGCCGCCGTCTCGCCGTATTCCAAGGTTTGGTAGGGCATATATGGAATCCGACCATCGGCCAATGACGAAACCTGCAGCTACACCTGCCATCGCCGCCTCGCGCAGCCGCGCCTTTTTCAGAGCCGCCGTGGTGACGCTGAGCATCGTGCTCGCGGCTGCGCCGATGGTTGCCCGCGCGCAGGAAAATCAAGGCAACAAGGGCCCGCGCCTGCTGCGCGACAGCGAGATCGAGCAACTGCTGCGCGACTACACCCGGCCGATCCTGCGCGCCGCCGGGCTCGAGAAGCAGAACATTCAGGTCGCGATCATCAACGACCCCAGCTTCAACGCTTTCGTCGCCGATGGCCGTCGCATTTTCGTGAACTACGGCGCGCTGATGAAATCAAAGACGCCGAACCAGTTGATCGGCGTGCTGGCGCACGAGACAGGCCACCTCGCCGGCGGGCATCTTTCCAAGCTGCGGACCCAGTTGGCGCACGCACAGACGCAGATGATCGTGGCGATGCTGCTCGGCGTCGGCGCCATGGTTGCGGGCTCGGGCCGCAACAACGGCGCGAGCAATGCCGGCATGGCGGCAATCAGCGCACCTCAGGAAATGATCCGCCGCAATCTGCTGTCGTACCAGCGTCAGAAGGAGGAAAACGCCGATCGCGCCGGCGTGCGTTTCCTCACCGCCACCCACCAATCCGCCAAGGGCATGTACGAAACGTTCCAGCGCTTCACCAACGAGAGCCTGTTCGCCTCGCGCGGTGCCGATCCTTATCTGCAATCGCATCCGATGCCGGCGGACCGCGTCGCCGCGCTGGCGGCGCTGGCGAAAAGCAGCCCGTATTGGGACAAGACCGACGATCCTGCGTTGCAGGCGCGGCACGACATGATGCGGGCGAAGACCTCGGGTTTCATGGAACGCCCGGAAACGGTGTATCGGCGCTATCCGCTGTCGGATACCAGCCTGCCCGCGCGCTACGCCCGCGCCATCTCGACCTACCTGCACGGCGATCCGCGCTCGGCCCAGACCCAGATCGACGGCCTGATCAGGGAACAGCCCAACAATCCCTATTTCCACGAATTGCGCGGGCAAGCATTGCTTGAAGGCGGCAAGCCGAACGAGGCAATCGCGCCGCTGCGCAAGGCCGTGCAACTGTCGCGTCAGGCCCCGCTCATCCAGATGTTACTGGGGCAGGCGCTGGTTGCGACCAACAATAAAGCCTATTCTGCAGAGGCAATCTCGATTCTGCGGTCCGCGCTGATCCGGGAACCGGAGGCTGCGCAAGGGTACGCGCAACTCGCGATGGCTTATGGCCAGAAAGGCGAATATGCGGAAGCCGATCTCGCCTCGGCGCAGGCGGCCTCTTTGCGCGGCGACACTAAGACGGCGCGGGGGCTTGCTGCGCGCGCCAAGACCCGTTTCGCCGTCGGCACGCCCGGTTGGGTGAGAGCCGACGATATCGTCAGCGCCAAACCGATGCCCGGTGAAAAGCGCGACTAATTCCACGTTACTCCGACACGTTTGTCAGAAGGATCAATTCATGTCGTTCCGTCGTCCCCTCGCCACCACCCTGCTTGCGCTCGCTCTGTGCGGCGCGCCGCTCGCCGCCTCCGCGCAGTCGTTCACCGAACCGCAGCGCGGCGAGATCGAGAGTATCGTCAAGAATTACCTGCTGTCGCATCCGGAAATTCTCGAAGAAGTGTCGGCCGAACTCGGCAAGCGGCAGGCCAAGGCGGAAGCGGAGAAGCATGCGGCTGCCGTCGCCAGCAACGCGCAGACGATCTTCAATTCGCCACGCGGCGTTACGCTCGGCAACCGCAACGGCGACGTCAATCTGGTCGAGTTCTTCGATTACAATTGCGGCTACTGCAAGCACGCGATGGCCGACATGCTGGCGTTGATGAAGGCCGATCCGAAGCTGCGCATCGTACTGAAGGAATTCCCGGTGCTTGGGCCGGGCTCGGTGGAAGCGGCGCAGGTCGCGGTTGCGGTGCGGATGCAGGATCCGGACGGCAAGAAGTATCTCGACTTCCATCAGAAGCTGCTCGGCGGGCGCGGCCAGGCCGACAAGGCGCGCGCGATGGCGGCGGCCAAGGAGGCTGGCCTCGATATGGCGAAGATCGAGAAGGACATGAACAGCCCCGAGGTCCGCGCCACGCTTGAGGAAAACTTCAAGCTCGCGGAGTCGATGGGCATGAACGGCACGCCCAGCTATGTCGTCGGCAAGCAGGTCGTGGTCGGCGCTGTCGGCCTCGACGCCCTCAAGGAGAAGGTTGCGCAAGCCCGTTGCGGCAAGGCCGCCTGCTGACGGGCGACCACGCCCACGACCTTACGCCCAAAGGACCTGAGTCGGACTTTCACGCGCCGACTCAGTGCCTTGGGGATACGACACGGGCGCGTCCGCACGACACCGAATATCCATCCCTTGCACTGGGAAAAGTTGCTTTTCCTTAGCTAAATGAATGATTTGGGGGGATTCCTCGAGGCTTGACCCTTCCCCTCGCGGTTCTGGTTACCTATAAACGCCGGGGAAAGGTGTGCAGATCCGCCCGCCTTCGGATCGCCGTGGATCAAGGATGGCAAGAACAGTTTACGTGCTCAACGGCCCGAACCTGAACCTGCTCGGGACCCGTGAACCGGAGACCTACGGCCATGCCCGGCTCGCCGATGTCGAACGGCTGTGCACTGAAACAGCAGCGCACTACGGCCTTGAGGCCGATTGCCGTCAGTCAAATTCCGAAGGCGAGTTGATCGACTTCATTCATGAGGCCCACAACAAACAGGCGGCGGGCATTGTGCTCAACGCCGGCGGTTACTCCCACACCTCGATTGCGCTTCACGACGCGCTGACGGCGGTGAAAATCCCAACCGTTGAGGTCCACGTCAGCAACATCTATGCTCGCGAGGATTTTCGTCACCATTCGTTCATCGCTAGGGCGGCGTTCGCGACCTTGTGCGGTTTCGGCATCGACGGCTACCGGCTCGCCATCAGCGGCCTCGCAGCCAAGATCGGCGCGACGGCGAAAGCGTGACATATCCTCTATCCCAGTCAGCTCGAAATTTCGGAACACAGCATGGCCCGCCAGCCTGAAGATTCAGCCTCATCGAAATCCGCGACCAGCGACAGCGAATTGATCCGCGAGCTTGCGACCTTGCTCGATGAGACCAACCTGACCGAGATCGAGATCGAACGCTCCGGCATGCGCGTGCGCGTGGCGCGCAACGTCAGCATTGCCGCCGCCGTCCCGGCGGTTGCGCAGGTGGCCGCCTCGGCGAGCGTCGCTGCTGCTGCTCCGGCCGCCGGCTCCGATATCAGCAAACATCCCGGCGTGGTCCCCTCGCCGATGGTCGGCACCGCGTACTGGGCGTCCGAGCCCGGCGCCAAGCCGTTCATCGACGTCGGCTCCAAGGTCAAGGTCGGCGACACGCTGATGATCATCGAAGCGATGAAGACGATGAACCAGATCCCGTCGCCGAAGGCCGGCACCGTGACGCAAATTCTCGTCGAGGACGGCCAGCCGGTCGAGTTCGGTGAACCTCTCGTCATCATCGAATAGCCGGCCGATGCCGGATCGAGATTTGCTGCTTTGTCCACGCCTCGCTGCATACTGATTAGGACGCCATGTTCGACAAGATCCTGATTGCCAATCGCGGTGAGATTGCCTTGCGCGTGCTGCGCGCCTGCAAGGAGCTGGGTATTGCCACCGTCGCGGTGCACTCGACCGCCGACGCCGAAGCGATGCATGTCCGCCTTGCTGATGAGAGCGTGTGCATCGGCCCGCCGCCGTCGAAGGACAGCTATCTCAATATTCCAAACCTTTTGGCCGCTTGCGAGATCACCGGCGCCGATGCTGTGCATCCTGGCTACGGCTTCCTCTCCGAGAACGCGCGCTTCGCTGAAATTCTTGCCGAGCACAATCTCGGCTTCATCGGCCCCAAGGCCGAACACATCCGCTTGATGGGCGACAAGATCGAGGCCAAGCGCACCGCCAAACGTCTCGGCATTCCCGTGGTGCCTGGCTCCGACGGTGCGATCGATGACGTCGACGAGGCGATGAAAGTCGCCAAGACGATCGGCTTTCCGGTGCTGGTGAAGGCGGCGGCCGGCGGTGGCGGGCGCGGCATGAAAGTGGCGCAGACCGCCGACGATCTGGCGCTGGCGATCTCGACCGCCGGTAACGAGGCCAAGTCGGCTTTCGGCGACGCGTCGGTCTATCTCGAAAAGTATTTGCAGAAGCCGCGGCACATCGAAATCCAGGTGCTGGGCGACGGACGCGGCGGCGCTATCCATCTCGGCGAGCGCGATTGCTCGTTGCAGCGCCGCCATCAGAAGGTCTGGGAAGAAGGCCCCTCGCCGGTGCTCACCGCGGCGGCGCGCGCCAGGATCGGCGAGACGTGCGCGAAGGCGATGCGCGAGATGAAGTATCTCGGCGTCGGCACCGTCGAATTCCTCTACGAGGACGGCGAGTTCTATTTCATCGAAATGAACACCCGCATTCAGGTCGAGCATCCGGTGACCGAAGCAATCACCGGCATCGATCTGGTGCTCGAACAAATCCGTGTCGCCAACGGCGGCGACCTGCCGGCGACGCAGGATCAGATCACGATCAGCGGTCACGCCATCGAATGCCGCATCAACGCCGAGAACCCGGAGACGTTTCGTCCTTCGCCCGGCAAGATCCAGCGCTATCATCCGCCGGGCGGTCTTGGTGTCCGGATCGATTCCGCCGTATATCAGGGCTACACCATCCCGCCGTATTACGACTCACTGGTGGGCAAGCTGATCGTTCACGGCAAAACCCGCGCCGAGTGCCTGATGCGCTTGCGCCGCGCGCTCGACGAGATCGTGGTGGACGGCATCGAAACCACGCTGCCGCTGTTTCGAGCGCTGGTCCGCGATCACGATATCATCGACGGCGATTACCACATCCACTGGCTGGAGCAGTACCTCTCCGGCGTGGATCGCGACAAGTAATCGGCCGATGTGCCGTTCGGAACTCATGTTTCGGTGGCATGGAACCAAACTGTCCCTCGCGCCTTATCCTTTTTCGCGTAGAAGGATTCGGACGGGGCTTGGATTTTGCGATCTCAACATACGTCGATTTTCCCCAACACGACGAGTTGCAAGTGACGGCTAGCGCGGCGCGCCGGCGCGAGTTGATTCAAGTGCTGCTGCTGACGGCAGGTTTTCTCGTGCTTGTCGCGATCAGCGCCGCCTCGATCGTTTTCGTCGACCGGGCGCGAGACGACAGTTCGCTGGTCGTCCACACCGTCGAGGTCGAAAATCAGATCGCTGCCGTTTTGCTCGATCTGCGCCGCGCGGAGAGCGCCGGGCGCGGTTACTTGCTAACCTCCGAGCCGCGTTTCCTGGCCCAGCATGATACCGCACTGGCCAACATCCACGCCAATATCCGCCGGCTTCGTGAACTGACGCTCGACAACCCGGTGCAGACCCGCAACAGCGACGCCCTGCAAGCCGCTGTCGAAACGCGCCTGAACGAATTCCGCGAAACCATTGCGTCTGCCGAACGCAAGGACCAGCAAGGCGGTATCGCCCAGCTTCGCGCAGCGACGGCCGAGGATACCGTCAAGCGCATCACCGAAATCAGCAACGCAATGCGGCGTGAGGAAGATCGCCTGTTCGCGGCGCGCACCGTTTCCGCCGACCGCAGCCAGCAATGGGCCTCGACGGTGACCATCGCCGGGTCCGGCCTCGTGGTCGCGCTGGCTGCGCTGTCGATCTTTCTGGTGCGGCGTTCGTCGCGCGCCCGCGACGACGCCGAGGCGCAACTGCGCGACAGCAATCTCAACCTCGAGAACACGGTGACTGAGCGCACCGCCGATCTGCGCGAAGCCAACGAGGAAGTTCAACGCTTCGCCTATATCGTCAGTCACGATCTGCGCTCGCCGCTGGTCAACATCATGGGCTTCACCAGCGAACTTGAGGAATTGCGCGGCGACATTTTCAAGCGTATCGCATCGTTGAGCCATCCGGCCCCGCTCCCGCAGCCGAGCGACGTTGAGGCGGCCACGGCCGGTCTCACTGAACAGGACGCGAAACTATCCGACGACTTCAACGAGGCGCTGGGTTTCATTAAATCCTCCATCGGCAAGATGGACCGCCTGATCTCGGCGATCCTGCATCTCACACGCGAAGGACGGCGTGAATTTCAGCCTGTGCCGATCGATCTGCGCGAACTGGTCGAAGGCATCGTCGCCACCGTGGCGCATCAGGCCGCCGAGGCTGATGCGCAAATCCGCGTACAGCCGCTACCGACCATTGTCAGCGACCGTCTGGCGCTTGAGCAGATATTTTCAAACTTAATCGACAATGCGCTAAAATATCTACGAAACGGCGTTGCCGGCGACATTGCTATCAGCGGAGAGACAAAACTCGGCTTCGCTATCATCGAGGTGACCGACAACGGGCGCGGCATCGACGCCAAGGATCATCAGCGGATTTTCGACCTGTTCAGGCGTGCCGGCCCGCAGGATCGGCCTGGTCAAGGTATCGGGCTCGCCCATGTACGCGCGCTGGTCCGGCGGCTCGGCGGAACCTTGTCGGTGTCGTCCGAGCTTGACGCCGGCAGTACATTTACTGTCACGTTGCCCGTCAAATGGGCGCTTGGAAGACAAGGCAAGACAGCATGAGCAAACCCGTCACCATCATCATGATCGAGGACGACGAGGGCCATGCGCGCTTGATCGAACGCAACATCCGCCGCTCCGGCGTCAATAACGACATCAGACCGTTCACCAACGGTACAGATGCCGTCCGTTACCTGTTCGGAACCGATGGATCGGGATTGGCGCATAAGGACGAAGCATTGTTGATATTGCTCGATCTCAATCTACCGGACATGTCCGGTATCGATATACTTCGGCGTGTGAAGGAGAACGTGCATTTGAAGGCAACGCCCGTCGTCGTCCTGACCACGACCGACGATGCCCAGGAAATCAAGCGTTGCTATGATCTCGGTTGCAATGTCTACATAACCAAGCCCGTCAATTACGAGAGTTTCGCCAACGCCATTCGTCAACTCGGATTGTTCTTCTCGGTCATTCAGGTTCCGCAAGCTGAGACATGAGCATCGATAAGCCCTGCCTTCTGTATATCGACGACGATGACGCGCTTGCGCGGCTGGTCGATCGCGGCCTGTCGCGCTTAGGATTTGACGTCGTCCATGCCGGCAGCGGCGACGACGGCATTGCGCGCATCAAGGCCGGTGGCATCGACGTGGTGGCGCTGGACCAGTACATGCCCGGCGCCGACGGGTTGGAAACACTGGAGCGTATCCTCGCCCTTCCTGGTCCACCGCCGGTGGTGTTCGTTACCGCGTCGCAGGACAGCCAGATCGCCGTTACCGCGCTCAAGGCCGGCGCGGACGACTATCTGGTAAAGGATCTGCATGGCGATTTCATTTCGCTACTGCATGTCGCGATCGAAAGCGCGATGCGGCAGGCCCAAATTCGCAAGGCACGCGACGACGCCGAAGCCGAGGTCCACGCCTCGCGCGACCGCTACGCAGCGCTGGCGGCGGAGCGCGAGGTGTTGCTGCGGGAGGTCAATCATCGCGTCGGCAACAGCTTGCAGATCATCGCATCGCTATTGCACCTGCAAGCCAATTCGAGCGACGACGACGACGTCAAGGCGGCGCTGAGCAACGCCATGGGGCGGGTCGCGGCGGTGGCGCAGGTGCATCGCCGCCTCTACACCTCGCACGACCTCAACAGCGTCCTGCTCAACCAGTATCTCGAAGCGTTGCTGGAAGACCTGCGACGCTCGGCCGAAGGCAACCGGATGTCGCGCCTGACGCTGACGGCGGAATCGATCGAGATCGATCCGGACCGCGCGGTCGCCATCGGCATCATCGTCAACGAATTGGTGATGAACGCGGTGAAATACGCCTATCCGGACAGCCCGGGGCCGATCCATGTGCAGTTGGTCGGCAGCGGCGACGAATTGCAATTGTCGGTCGCCGATGACGGCGTCGGCCTCAACGTCAAAACCGACCCCCGCTCGACCGGCATGGGACAACGCATCGTCAACGCCATGGCCTCGAAGCTCAACGCATCCGCCGAGCGCGATCCCGCGCATGCCGGCACGCGGATCGTGCTGCGATTTCAGCGTCACAACGAGATCACCATCACAAAAGGCGTGTCCGCGGCGGATTAGAATTTCAGATGTAGTCTGCTAATCTAGCTGCATGGCGACGCGCGACTCCACCTCCTCTGAAATCACCCCGGAAGTTCTGTTGCGCGCTTACGCCTGCGGCATCTTTCCGATGGCGGAGAGCGCCGACGATCCGTCGCTGTTCTGGGTCGAGCCCGAGCGGCGCGGCATCATCCCGCTCGACAGATTTCACATCGCGTCGCGGCTGGGGCGCACCGTGCGCGCCGATGCTTTCACCGTTACCGTCGATCGCGCATTCAAGGCGGTGATCGCCGGCTGCGCCGAACCGCAGGCGCAACGCGATGACACCTGGATCAACCCACGCATCCGCGATCTCTATGTCGGGCTGTACGCGCTAGGTCATTGCCACAGCGTCGAGGTGTGGGACCGCGACGATCTGGTCGGCGGGCTTTACGGCGTCAGCCTCGGCGCGGCGTTCTTCGGCGAAAGCATGTTTCACCGCGCGCGCGATGCCTCCAAGGTGGCGCTGGTGCATCTGGTGGCGCGGCTGATCGCCGGCGGCTACGTGCTGCTCGACACCCAGTTCGTGACGCCGCATCTGAGAACGTTCGGGGCGCTCGAAATCCCGCGCACGACCTACCTCGCACGGCTCGATGCCGCATTGAAGCGTACAGCGGATTTCGCGCATCTGCCGATCGATCGCCCGATCGCCGGCGCCGAGGCGCTTGCAATCATCGCAGCGGTTACACCCGAGCGGTCGCGATAGATCGGCGTCCGAACTCTACCGCTGGAACGGCGGCAGGGGTGCCGGCGGCAGGGGTGCCGGCGGCGGCGGTGCCGATGGTGGCGGCGGACGTCGCCTCTGTTCGCGCGGCGGTCGTTTCTGCTGCGTCGGCGCGGGCTTCGGCGCGGCAGCGTCGGGCTGTGCCGCCACCACGGTGTTTTCCGGTCCCTTACAGTCGGTCAGCCAGATGTCGTAGATCGGATGCTCGACGCCGTGCAGGCCGGGGCTCGCCGCGAACATCCAGCCGGAGAAGATCCGCTTCACCTCGCCCTGCAAGGTGATTTCGTCGACCTCGACGAAGGCGTCGGTGTTGGCCGCCTCGGTCGCCGGCCGCGTATAGCAGGCGTCGGTCTTCACCCGCAGCGCGCCGAACTGCACCGTCTCGCCGATATCGGCATCAAAACTGATGATGCGGCCGGTGATCTTGTCGAGGCCCGCGAAGGTCGCCTTCTTGTTGACGATCTTCTGCGCCGGCGGTTCGGTGACGACCTCGTCGCCCGGCTGCAAGGTCGCCGGCGCGGGAGGCGCGTTAGCGGTCCGCGGCGCCGCCTTTTGCCCGGCGGGCGAATTCGGTGCGGCGGCAGGCGGTGCGATAGCTACGCCCGGCTGTTGTCCTTGCGGCGCAGCGGCCGAACCCGGCGGCGGCTGTAACGGTTGCGACTGGACCCGGCCCGGCGGCGGGACACCCTGCCCCGGCGGTGGCGGACGTGTCGGCGTCGGCAGCAGCCGGCCGCGCGGCAGGTCAGGCACCTCCTCGTCATCGTCCGAAGGATAGCCGCCTTGTGGCACGCTGCCCGGCGGGCGCGGCGCGGGATCGGAGAAAATGTTGCCAAGCTGCGCATACGCCGGCGGCGTCGGCGCGACCCACAGGGCGGCAGCAAGAGCTGCCAGGCTGACTATGCTCGTGGTGCGAAACATCTCTTGCGGCTTCAGTGGGCGAATCGGGCTCGCGACATTCTATCGGGTATTCCGCCGCTCGCAGGGCCTCCGGTTAACACGCTGAATGAGGCGGGGAAAGGGCGGATGGTCGCCTGCCCACGGTGCAGAACGGGCCTGTTCCGTGCCGGCTGGCCTAGCCCGGATAAAGCTGAGATAGTTTCGGCAACGGCCCTCGTCGCCCGACGGAAACAGGCCGCCCCCACAGCCGGAACACCGGCGCCGCACGGACTACCTGGGAAGGACACGCCGCAAATGGCCGACGATCTGCGCCTCGATGGAAAGGTTGCCCTCATCACCGGCGCCGCCGGTGAAATCGGAACCGCGACCATGCAATTGCTCGCCAAAAGGGGCGCTCGCATTATCGCAGTCGATCGTAACGAAGCGCAGTTGCAGCGCGCGGTGGCGACGCTTCCCACTGAGACGCGCGCCCTCGCCGTCACCGCGGACGTCACCCGCGAAGACGATGTCGCCGCTTACGTCCGTCGTGCCGTCGAGGCCGCCGGCACCATCGACGTGTTTTTCAACAATGCGGGTATCGAGGGCGCGGTCGCGCCGATCCAGGACTACACGCTCGAAAACTTCCGCCGCGTGCTGGACGTCAATGTCGTCGGCGTCTTCCTCGGCATCAAGCATATCCTGCCGATCATGCTGAAGGCCGACAGCGGCAGCATCGTCAACACCGCCTCGATCGCCGGCCTGATCGGATCGCCGCACATCGCGGTCTACAGCGCCAGCAAGCACGCGGTAATCGGCCTGACCAAGAGCGTGGCGATGGAATGCTCGACGACGCGCGTGCGGGTCAATTGCGTCTGTCCGGGCCTGATCCAGAGCCGGATGCTGTCCGCCATCTTCGAGGGGCGCAACCCGAACGCCCGCGCCGATTCCGAGAAAGTCCTCGCCCGGATTCCAGCGCATCGGCTCGGCCTTCCCGCCGAGGTGGCCCAGACCGTCGCCTTCCTGGCCTCCGACGCCGCGAGCTACATCAGCGGGTCAGCATATACCGTTGATGGCGGTCGAACAGCAGGTTAGCTCTGTCTTCTCATGTTTCACTTCGCCTGATTTACATTCTCGAACGAGGACTTTCGAATGCCCGTAACGCTCGATCAGGATGCCGCCGCCGTTTTGAAGGCTTTTCGCGACGCCGGCCGCCCGCCTTACGAAACGCTGACGCCGCCGGAAGCGCGCGAGCTTTATCTGAAAGGCTGCGAGGCCGCGCGTCCCGAAACGCCGGAACTGGCATCGGTGAAGCCGCTCGATGCCACCGGTCCCCACGGCGCTATTCCGATGCGGGTGTATCGACCCAAGACATTGCGAGAAAACAACGGACGCGCGCCGTGCCTGATCTTCTATCATGGCGGCGGCTGGGTGATCGGCGATCTCGACTCTCATGACGCAGTCTGCCGCACCCTCGCCCACGAAGGTCAGTTGCTGTTGATCGCGGTGGACTACCGGCTCAGTCCCGAGCACAAGTTCCCGACCGCCGTGGACGATGCCATCGCGGCCGCGCAATGGATCGCGGCGAACGCCGACAGCCTCGGCATCGACCCGGCACGACTGATGGTCGGCGGCGACAGCGCCGGCGGCAACCTCTCGGCCGTGGTGGCGCTGAACGCGCGAGAACACGGACCGACAATCGCGGGTCAGGTGCTGATCTATCCGGCCACCGATTTCCGCATGTCGCATCCCTCGCATAGCGAGCCGGAGACCAGTTGCCTGCTCACCCACTCGGTGATCCGCTGGTTCCGCGACCAGTATTTCAACACCCTCGCCGACGGCGACGGCTGGCGGGCCTCACCCGCGCGCGCGGAAACCCTCAAGGGCCTGCCGCCGG
>JAFKKL010000370.1 GCA_017305595.1 Hyphomicrobiales bacterium
GCTGGGCAAGGCCGATCCGTTCACCGAAACCGTAGTGACACGCGGCGACAAGAAGCTCTATCGCGCCCGCTTCGCCGGCCTCGAACGCGATCAGGCCGAAGCGGTGTGCAAGCGGCTCAAGCGCTCCGACATTTCCTGCATCACGCTCCGCAACTGAGATTTTTCCGCGCGAGCGGGACGCCAAACAAAGGGCCTCGCTTCCGATGAAGCGAGGTCCTTTGTTTTGGGTCGATGAATTTCTTCGAAAAGGCAGCGCCATGGATCGGCTTTTTAAACGCGCCAATCGGTTCCGCTGAAAACCTCCCGTCAAGGATTTGCGGATACATTTACCATACAAGCTGACAACGCCGGGGAACGGCGGGCGGCGGGGCATCGAACGGACGGCAGGTGACGCACGGCTTGTGGCGTTGATTTGCGTTGCCGGAGTTAGTTGCGATGCGTGCGAAGCAGAGTGTCCTTGGCCTCATTGACCCGAGCCGCCAGGTACGTCGACCCCCCCTGGTCGGGATGCAGTTTCTTCATCAAGGCGCGGTGGGCACGCCCGATATCGTCACGACTCGCACCCGGTTGCAGGCCAAGGATCTGATAGGCCTCCTCGTCCGTCATTTTGCCGCTCGACGCCGCGCGGCGCTCCCCCGCAGCCGCGTCGCCCTGCGCGTGCTGACGCCAGGCGGGAAACCGGCGATCAAGATAACCTTCAAGTAGCGCGCAACTCTCGGCGTCGAAACGCGGCATCATCGCCGCCAGCGCCGGCAGATCGAAGTCATCGAGCGCGCGCCCGGCATCAGGCCCGGCGATGATCTTGCCGCTCAGCGCGCCGCTGTCGTGATCGAGCGTCATGTCGAGGAAATGCGAGCGGACGCGCGACTTCTGCCCGCCGCTTGGCTTGCCCGAACCGCCGAACACGCCGCCGAAATTCGGAAAGCTCGTGCCGAACGGCGACCATCCGAGCAGCCCTGCCCCGAACACGCCGAGCGGGATTGCTACCGCCAGTTCGCCCTTGAGCCCGACGAACGCCGCAACCGCGAGCGAGACAATGCCGCCGACGATCTTGATCGCACGCGCCAGCATCGCCGGGTTGGCTGAGCGGAACATCTGCAACAGCGTATAGAGAACGAAGACGGCAACCGCGCCGGCGATCAGAGTGGCCATTCACGTTCTTTCCGCCAGACAGGCTCTCATCATCGCATCTGTCCGAGCAATCGCGCCGCGCCGCTCGCGGTGCGCGACAGTCGCAGCAACGCTTCGCGCCCGCCTGCCGCATACGCCGCCGCCGCGCGCAGCAGTTCGCGCAACTGTGCAGCAGCACCGGGGTCGAAACGACACCACGCCCCGCCGGTCAGACGTGCGATCTCGCGAAATGTCTGTTCGGCGACAGGATCGTTGCCTTCCTGAAACAGGAACACCGGCACTTTCAGCAACCCGAGTTCACCCGCCTTGCTGCAAAGATCGTCGGCGCTCTCCTCCATGGCATCGCCGACGAACACCACGGCGCGAACGCCCGCGGCCACTGCCTGGCTGCGCACGTCGCCCAACATCCGGCCGATCTGGGTATGGCCGCCCCGACAATCGATCTTGCGCATCAGTGCTGCGAGCTTCGCGGCATCAGAAATCCAATTGCTGGCGCGGCATTCGGAGGCACCGCGATAATACACCAGCCGGATATCGAGATTGCCGATCGCTGCCGCTTCGCTGAACATATCGGCTTGCAGATCACACGCCATGTCCCAAGTCGGTTGCCGGCTCATGGTGGCGTCGAGAGCGAACACCAGCCGCGCCCGCGCGCCCGGCGCGAGCGGCGATACCGCGCGCGCCCTGGCGACGAAGGCCGCGATATCGGCCGACGTCGACACGGTTTGCGGCGCGGATGCATTGTTACGCATCGCCGCGATGTCAGAGGTTTTCGATTTCGCGCGTTCGTCCGTCATCGGGTCCCACAACCAATTGCAGGACTATGTAGACTCGATCCGAACGAGGTCAATGCAACGGCACGGCCGCCGGGATCAATGCAAGCGGCGGCGCGACCTGCGCCACCGGACCGGGAGCGATAATCTTCGGCTTCTTGGTATCGACCGGCGCCAGTACGCTGTCGTCGTCGAGATACTTGTCGAGCATGCCTTCGATCTTCTGCTTCACGGAGTCAGGCCCGCGATCGCTCATCTCGTTATGCTGCGCACCGGTGTTGATCACCGTGATGCCGGCATGATCACAGACCTCGTCAGCCGGGATGACACCCGGGTCCGCCTTGAACACCGGATCGTGCGAGCGGAACGACAGGATCTTGAACTTGCCGTCGGTCATGAACGGCACACGCAAGTTGTCCAACGTCACCACCTTGCGCACCTCGTCGGGATGCATCTTGGCGAAGTACACCGCAATGTCGCCGCCGTTGGAGTGGCCAACCATGGTGAGATGATCGTAGTCCGCGTTGGGGTACATCGCCTTGAGCTTGTTGATCGCGAACAAAATGTTCTTCACGCCGCGCTCGTAGATCGGCAGACGGCCGACATAAGGCTCGCCCACCTTGGTCACCAGCGGCGGATCACTCACGAGATCGTGCTGAATACTCACGACCATATAGCCGCGCGCCGCGAACACATTGGCGAGGAACGAGTATTCGGTGAATTTCACGGTGTTGCCGTGATTGAGGATGGCAACCGGCAACTTGATAAGGCCGGCGCGCGCCTGCATCGCCTTGTCGCGACGCACTGCGATATCCACATCGATCGGGCGATCGCGCGTCTGATCGAAGAGCGCCAAGGTTTCGTGTCGAATCAGCCACTTGCTGCCGCTGAGGTAAGCAACGGCAACCAAAACCACCAGTGACAGACCGACAACAACTGCGCGTTTCATGATCTTCCCTGCGAACGCCGAGCGCCCGATTGTTCTTGCTCCAGCATTCTCATTGCGCTGGTATCGATAATATATGTCACAACCTTGCGACGAAAAGGGCAAATTGTCCGCATTCGGCGCGCAAGGACTGTGCACAGATGTGCCCGCCCAGCGGACCCAACGTCTCAAGCATTTGATATTACTGTTGTATTCTACAAAACTCAACGCGCCGCCGCGATGATCGTTCCATCGTTGCGGTTCCGGG
>JAFKKL010000055.1:0-2310 GCA_017305595.1 Hyphomicrobiales bacterium
AATTGCAGATCCTTGGTCATACAGATTCGCACCTCGCTCAACCGGGTGCGGTCGCAGGTCACAGCGATAGCCGCTTCGCTGAGGCCGGGATTCGCCTTGATGAACGCAGCCTCGACAGCAGCAGGCGCCACTGTTCTGGTCTGCATCAGCTCGAGATATTCCGCCGGAATCTTCACCGCCGCGCGCGCCTTGCGGATGGCTTCAAAGTAACCGCGCGGGCCCAACCCGGAACAGGTGCCGTGCTTGTCCCATTCGTTGTAGATCAATCCCGGCGCCGGCATGAGGTCGAGCATCGACGTCATAATGTTGCGCGGCAAGCGTGGCGATGGCCGCTGGCAATAGTCCGGAAAGCCGCGCTCATATTGCGGCCACAGGCCGTGGACCACGAATGAAAACGGCCGGCCACCACACTGCACCTGCTGAGAGCGACCGGTATTGCCGCGTTCGCGCGCCGCCTCGCAGAACGACGGCGACCACGACAGCGACAGTACGTAAAAGTCAAACTGGCCGGGCGCATTCTGCCGTCGATCCTGCGCCGACGACGGCATCACGGCGAGCGAAAGCGCGGCCGCGACGACCGGCAAGATCAGCAATCGGCGGAAGCGCGACAAAAGCGAAACCTGAGCCATGGCGATGCGTGTCAGCGGCGCGCCGCCTTGCAGCGCGGATTGTAGGCCCAGTTGCGGTCGAGCCCGCTCACGCACCATTCGACGCCGGGACCATAACCGGCCAGGCCGCCGTCCTCGATGATCGAATAATCCACCGTGCGCGCTTTGCCGTCGTTGAGCATGGCGCGAGCACTGCAATAGCGGCGCGGAATGTTATCCGAGGTCCAGGGCCGGAAAGCCGTCTCGCGCACCCGGTCGTAACCGGTGATTTGCAACGCCGAATTCCAAAAGGTGCTTTCCTTCTCGGCGAATTGCGAAGAGATGGTGCCGAGCGCCGATTCGCAGGACGGCAGCGCGCCGTCGTAACGCGGGCCGAACAACCCGAAGTTCATTTCTAGCAGGCTGGCGGCATTTGCCGCCGGCGAAAGCGTCAATACACCCAACACTGCGCCCAGCACTGCGCCGACACCACGTTTCCCGAAAGGCATGACAAGGCCGATCATCGCTTCATCCATCCTGAAATTGTGACGGGGACGGTGCCGCGATCGCCGCGTGAGGTCAAGTGCGCCGCGGCCACACCGGCGGACATCCCGGCGATTCCGGCCCTGCGGCGCTTTCCTTGGCGGCCTTGGCCGCATAAATTAGGCGCAGTGAATCGGAGATGACCATGCGAACGATCGGTATGGCTGCCATAGCGGCGGTGACGGCAATCCTGGCCTGCGGCAGCGCCCGGGCCGACTATGTGGCACCTTTCCAAGGCAACGATACCGGCGGCATCATTTCCGCGAATCTGATCGGCCAGACCGATATCCGGGCGTTGGCGATCAATCATTGCGCGCAATACGGTAAGGTCGTCAAATGGCTGTCAATCCAGAAGACTTACGGCAGCTATAGCTCGTTTGCCTGCCGCTGGACCCGCCATGGCAGCTATGAGCGCCCGCTGCGCGTCCGCTACTGACCGATTCACCCGGGCATCCGCGAACTGACAGGAGGCGTCACCGATGATCAAGAGGGTGCCTTCAATGATTCGATCGCGCACCGCATGGCTGATCGCCGGGGCCATGGTGGCCGGCGTCGCCGGGATGGCCGTTGCCCGCGCCGACGAAATGCCGACGCGCAAGCCGGGCCTGTGGGAAATCCGTATGCTTGACGCCGCGACAAAAGCAGCCGGCATGACCATGCAGCAATGCACCGACGCTGCGACCGACAAGGACCTGACATCGAATCTTTCGCCGATGGCGAAACAGACCTGCTCCAAGAACGACGTGAAGAAGACCGCCGCCGGGTACATGACCGACGCCGTCTGCACCGTGAACGGCATGTCGATGACGTCCCATTCCGACGTCACCGGCGATTTCAATTCCGCATATACCGTGCAGGTGACGTCGAAGGTGAGCGGCACGTCCGCCGGCGGTCCGCGCGAAACGACGATGACCGTCGAAGCCAAATGGCTCGGTCCCTGCAAACCAGATCAGAAGCCCGGCGATATCGTGATGCCGGGCGGCTTCAAGATCAACATCACGGACATGCAGAAGCTGAAGGGCCTGCTGCCAAAATAGCCCTAGACCACACCGAAGCGCGTACTGAAGTCGGCGGTATTGACGAGGCCGCGGCCATGTCGCCCGTCTCCGATCTTGCGGTCGCCGTCGAACGCCTCGACCTCAAAACGCACGACGCGGCGCTCCACCTCGATGACACGTGC
>JAFKKL010000055.1:2332-23470 GCA_017305595.1 Hyphomicrobiales bacterium
CGGCGCCGGCGTGGGCACGCCCGACCGGCGTGGCCGCGAGATGCCGAATGTTGACCTCAGTGCCCACCGTGACCCAACCCGCTCGCAAATGTGGCGCGATGGCGTCGCCCGAGGTGAGCTCCATTTCGAGGATCATCATCGGCGTGCCGTAAACCGCCGGCATCGTCGGGACAACATGCTGCACGGTCAGGTCATGCGTGACCGTCAACAAACGTTCGGCGCTCATGCCGATCTTGATAAAATCGCGTGCATCCATACATGAGCCTTAGAACCGGATCGAATGTGCGTCGAGTCCCTCGTTCTGTCTGTCCACTTCTCCTTGGTCCCTCCCCCTTCAAATTGCTGGCCACCGGGACTTCCCAATGTCGCTTATATATGATGATAATCATCTAATATTGTGACGACGGAAGAGTGAAAACACGATGACCGGATTCAACGGGTTGATGGGCAGTATGGCGCAGATAGCCGACGGCTGGATCATCACTGTCAGCGAGGACTGGCTACAAGGCCGGACGGTCTACGGCGGCTTGTCCGCCGCACTTTGCCTCGAAGCCGCGCACCGCCAATTCGGCGACCTACCGCCGCTGCGCTCGGCCCAAATATCCTTCATCGGTCCGGCGACCGGTGAACTGAAGCTTGCGCCGATCGAACTGCGCAGGGGCAAGTCCACCGTCTTCGTCAGCGTCGATCTGTTCGGCGAAAACGGCCTCGCCACACGCGCGACGTTCTGCTTCGGCGCGGGCCGCGCGTCCAAGGTCGCATTCGCCGCGAAAGCCGCCGCGCCGACCGGCAAGCCGGAATCCTGCCCGGCTTTCTTCGACCAAGCACCGCCGCACTTGCGCTTCTTGCAACATATCGAAGGAAAGAATGCCGGCGGCGCGTTTCCGTTCAGCGGCGCGAAAGACCCGACGATGACGCTGTGGCTGCGGCACCGCGATGCATCGCTTAAACCTTCGCTGGTGCCGCTGTTGGCGTTGGCCGATGCGCCGCCGCCTGCGATCGTTGCGATGCTGACCGCGCCCGGCCTGATCAGCACCATGACGTGGTCGATCGATCTGTTGACCGACACCATCGACACCGCCGACGGTTGGTGGCTGATCCGCACCGAAGCCGACGCCGCGGCGGACGGCTACACCAGTCAGGTCATGACAGTCTGGAACGCCGCCGGACAAGCGGTGATGACCAGCCGGCAGAACGTGGCGGTGTTCGGCTGAGGCGCGCTTCTTGCTATTTGCTCTTCGCTGCAGGGCTGCGCTCGGCGTAGGTCTTCCCGCCCTTCATTTTATGATGAAGCGGCGCTTCGTTGATCTGGATGACGACGGCCTCGGCATCGACGCCGAGGTTCTTCACCAAGGCCTGCGTGATGTCGCGCATCATGCCGGCCTTCTGTTCATCGGTGCGGCCTGCCGCCATGCTGATGGTGATCTCGGGCATTTTTGCTTCCTCGCTTTTGCGCCTATTTTCTTACCGCCATTGTAGCCAATGGTCATGGCCGGGCTCGTCCCGGCCATCCACGTCTTTCTTTCATCTGAAGATCAAACAAAACGTGGATGCCTGGCACAGGCCGGGCATGACGGCAGAGAAAGGCAATCAACCCCACGTCACATCATGACGCGCGAGTACCTCGCGCACCTTCGCGACGAGATCGCTTTCCGCGCAGGAGAACTGCGCCGGCCGCGTCTCGCGCCATTCGGCGTTGGAGGCAATCGCGACAGCAGCTTTCGCGCCCTCGATCAGATCCTTGATCTGCACTTCGCCGCGCGCCTTTTCATCGGAGCCCTGAATGATGACGCAGGGGGAATTGCGCTTGTCGGCGTATTTGAGCTGATTGCCCATGTTCTTCGGATTGCCGAGGTAGAGTTCGGCACGGATATTCGCGTTGCGCAACATCGCAACCATCTTCTGGTAATCGGCGACGCGCTCGCGATCGAACACCGTCACCACGACGGGGCCGAAATCCGGCTTGGTGTCGATCTTGCCGAGCATGGTGAGCGCCGCCTGCAAACGCGACACGCCGATGGAGAACCCGGTCGCCGGCACCGGCTCGCCGCGAAAGCGCGAGACGAGGCCGTCATATCGCCCACCACCGCCGACCGAGCCGAAGCGCACCGGACGGCCCTTCTCGTCCTTCGTCTCGAGCAGCAGTTCAACCTCGTAGACAGGGCCAGTGTAATATTCGAGGCCGCGCACGACGGAGGGGTCGATCTTGATACGGCTCTCGTCGTAGCCGCCAGCGGTTACAAGCGAACGAATCTGTTCAAGCTCGTCGCGTCCATCGGCGAGAAGCTTGGATTCGCCCGCCGGCTTGCCATCGGTGAAGGCAATTACTTGCTCGATTGCATCGGAGGCAAGTCCAGCACCCTTGGTGAAGTCGCCGCTCTCATCCTTGCGCCCTTCGCCAAGCAACAAGCGCACGCCTTCCGGCCCGAACTTGTCCAGCTTATCGATGGCGCGTAGCACCGTGAGTCTGCGACCCGCGTTGTCATCGCCGCCGAGGCCGATGCTTTCCAGTACGCCGTCGAGCACCTTGCGGTTGTTGACCTTGACAACGTACTGGCCTTTCAAGCCGAGCGCTTCCATGGCGTCGGCGGCCATCATGCACATCTCGGCATCGGCGGCGGGCGAGGCTGAGCCGACCGTGTCGGCATCGAATTGCATGAACTGGCGGAAACGGCCGGGACCGGGCTTCTCGTTGCGATAGACGTAGCCGGCGCGATAGCTGCGATAGGGCTTCGGCAGCGCGTCGAAATTCTCTGCGACATAGCGGGCAAGCGGCGCGGTGAGATCGTAGCGCAGCGAGATCCACTGCTCGTCGTCGTCCTGAAACGAGAACACGCCCTCGTTCGGCCTGTCCTGATCCGGCAGGAACTTGCCGAGCGCGTCGGTATATTCCATCGCCGGGGTTTCCACCGGCTCGAAGCCGTAGCGCTCATAGACCTCGCGGATCACCTCGGTCATACGCCGGGTCGCGGCGATCTCGGACGCGGTGCGATCCACCAGCCCGCGCGGCAGGCGGGCCTTCAGTTTTTGCGGTTTTTTCGGTTTGTCAGCCATGGCGCGGGTGGTACCAGTGCACGCACGGGGCGGCAAGCTGGTTTGGCGACATACGCGGGCTCGACCCGCGCATCCATTATTCTCGCAAGTGCTTTTCAAAGCGGATGGATGGCCGGGTCGAGCCCGGCCATGACGTACCGGAGAAAAACGTCAATTCACCAGCACGGCGCGGTCGCAGCGCACGCCGGTGACCCAGACGTCGGCCTGTCCGATCCCGACGCCGAGCGTCGCCAGCACCTGTGCCAGCAACTGGTCGATCGAGCCGGTAGCACCTCCGATGATGCCTCTAACCAGCCCGCCGAGGCCGGGAATCGGCAGGCCAAGCGGCCCGACTTGCACGTTGAGCGACAGATCGCCGAGCAGGCTGCCGGTCAAGGATTGCGTGAAATTGGTAGTGGTGACCGTTTTCTTGGTCATCGCCTGGATATCGGAATAACTGAATGTCACCGGCGTGGGCGAGGTATTGCCGATGCCGGCATGGGCCTTGCCGCTGACCTTGATCGCACCGAGATCCACCAGCGTCGCCGGCGCGGGGTTGGGCTTGCTGGTGAAATTGTTCAGGTCCGCAACCGAGACATTGCCGATCCATGCATCGACGATGCCCGGCGTCACGCCGAGCTGCACCGTCGAACTGCTGACATCGGGATAGCCACAACTCACCGCGTCGAGAGTCGCGGTGCCGGACGCCACCTCGACGTAGATCGGCAGATTCACGGCCGATACGCTGCCGGTGCCGAGCAATTTCACCAGCAGCAACACCCGCGTCTGCGCGGTATGCACGCTGGCGCCTTGCGTGCCGATGGTGATCCAGCTCGATCCTTGCGGCTGCTCTCCGACCGTCGCCGTCAGCGACACGCTGGCGATGCCGGGCAGATTGAGATTCGCACCTGCCGCGACCTGATGCGCGCCGTTGGCGACATTGGCGGCCGCATTCAGGACATCGAGCGCGGAGAGGTTCACGCCGGCTTGCGGCTTCTGCCCGGTCGAGAGATCACGATACGGACCGAGATCGATCAGCTTGCCCGGTGCGATCTTCGTGGTGATACCCGCCAGCGCCAGCGAGACCTGCTGCAACGCGCTGGTCGCGGCATTGACGCCGCCCGCCGCCTGCTGCGCCGTCAGCAAAGCGCTGACTACGTCGCCGATTTTAACGTTGCTATCGAGCACATCGGCGTAAGTTGCCGCAGTCAGGTTCGCCTTGGTCGCCAAAGCCGAGAGGAAATCCAGCGCGTCGATCTTTGCGTCGGCCAACGCCCGATAATCCATCACCGAGAGCGACAGCGACGTTCCCAACAGGCTGCCGAGCACGCCGTTGAGCAACCCGCCATCGAGCGCCAAGAGCCGCGATCCGATAGCGAACGATGCCACCGCCGTGCTCGCCGCCGTCGCTGTGGTGGTGATGGTGTATTGATCCGCGCCCGTAAACACCCGCGCGAAGAATAGCGGCGTCTGTGTGCGCACCGTCACCCGCGCGGCATTGGCGATGCCGTTCGCCGGTGTCACGAAGCGCGCCTGTGGAGCCAGCGCCGCCGATGGCGTATAGGAGCCGAGTTCGACCGACAGCAGCGCGTCGGCCGGGTAGGCATTGTCCACCACGGTTGCTCGCGCCGCGCTCTCTGCCTTCGACAAATTGCTGGCGGCGACAATCGCAGCAAGATCGGCGGCGCTTTGGGTCTTCCGTCGATCGGTGAAAATGCTGCCGACATCGACACCGAGCGCGGCGCAACCTACCACCAGCATCATGCAACCCGCGCCCATGATGGCGATGTTGCCTTGGCGGTCGGCACAGAAGCGGTGCAGCAGGTTCGGCATTGCCAGTCTCCTCCGTTAAAATCCGCCGAAGGGGATTGCCGCCGAACGCTCGATCCGCGACGGCGGCATCGGCACGAATGTCGGCAGCGCGTAGATGAAGCTTTGCGAGGCGTCGTAGTCGACGGTGACCACGAAGACATTGCTGCCGGACGTGGCGCTGGCCACTGTCAAGCGATCCGCGGCGAGCAACGGGTAGGAACCGGCATTGGCGCCGACATAGCCGGCGGCGAGGCTTGCGCGTTCGGTGTTGTTCAGGCCGGCAATCGAGCGCCGCGCCGCCTCCGCCGCCAGTTGCTGAACGCCATGCACCATCGCCAGGTACGAACCGAACACGATGATGCCGAACACCAGCACCATAAACACCGGCACGAGGATGGCGAATTCGACCGCGGATGCCGCATTGCGACAGCGGGTGAAACGAAGGAACAGATAAATGAGCCATGTCATGGGCCCACTCAATCATACAACCGTTAATTGTATTTATATCCAATATCATCAATTTCAGGTTGTATATCCCTATCCACGCATCAGGAGAACTGCGTAAGTTCTCCCTACCGCGTGGCACCTCGCAGAGCCGTGTTCACCGCGACAAAAATACCTGCTCTGCGGCGTTGCTACGTTTCCACTCGCGGTCAAAACGATCTAGGTTGGGCGCAGTCAACAACCCGCCGACAAGCAGCAGAGGGACCCCATGTTAGACAAGAGCCCAAACCAGCGCAGCGTGAATGTCCCCAACGATCTCGCCGCATTCTGGATGCCGTTCACCGCAAACCGCGCGTTCAAGAAGGCTCCTCGGCTGCTCGCCGGCGCCAAGGACATGCACTACATCACCACCGACGGCCGTCAGGTGATCGACGCCGCCGCCGGCATGTGGTGCAGCAATGCCGGCCACGGCCGCAAGGAAATCGCCGCGGCGATCGGCAAGCAAGCCGAAGCGCTCGACTACGCGCCGCCGTTCCAGTTCGGCATTCCGCAGGCTTTCGAACTCGCCAGCCGCATTGCTGAACTGGCGCCGAAGGGTCTCGAGCAGGTCTTCTTCTGCAACTCCGGGTCGGAAGCGGCCGATACCGCGCTGAAGATCGCGCTGGCCTATCACCAGATCAACGGACAGGGCGGACGCTGCCGCCTGATCGGCCGCGAGCGCGGCTATCACGGCGTCGGCTTCGGCGGCACCTCGGTCGGCGGCATCGTCGGCAACCGCAAGATGTTCGGCACGCTACTCACCGGCGTCGACCATCTGCAATCCACCTACAATCGCGACAAGCAGGCCTTCAGCAAGGGCGAACCGGAATGGGGCGCAGACCTTGCCGATGAACTGGAGCGCCTCGTCAACCTGCACGGCGCCAATACCATTGCCGCCGTCATCGTCGAGCCAATGGCCGGATCGACCGGCGTGATCCCTGCGCCGAAGGGCTATCTTAAGCGCCTGCGCGAGATCACCCAGAAACACGGCATCCTGCTGATCTTCGACGAAGTCATCACCGGCTTCGGCCGCCTCGGCTTCGCCTTCGCCGCCGAACGCTACGGCGTACTGCCGGACATGATCACGTTCGCGAAGGGCGTCACCAACGGCGCGGCGCCAATGGGCGGCGTGATCGTGCGCGACACCATCTACGAAACGTTCATGACCGGTCCCGAGCACGTCATCGAACTGTGCCACGGCTATACCTACTCGGCACATCCGCTGGCCTGCGCGGCGGGCCTCGCGACGCTGGACATCTACCGCGACGAAAAGCTGTTCGAGCGCGCCAACAAGCTCGAGCCGAAATTCGCCGACGCGGTGATGAGCCTGCGCAACGAGCCGAACGTCGTCGACATCCGCACCGTCGGCCTCACCGCCGGCATCGAGCTGTCGCCGAACAAGGAAGGCCCGGGCAAGCGCGGCTTCGAGGCGCTGCAAAACGGCTTCCACGACAACGACATCATGGTCCGCGTCGCCGGCGACACCATCGCGCTGACCCCGCCGCTGATCGTCAGCGAAGCCCAGGTCGGCGAGATCATCGAGAAGGTCGCCAAGATCATCCGCGCTGTCGCTTGATCGCTCTCCCGGTTCCGCCGGCTTACCCGTCGGCGGAACCCTCCTGATGTTACTTCGAATCTCTAGGCCGCTTTCCGGAACTGCGTTGTGGAGAGCTTGCGGGTTCCGAATCACCCGCAAGACGTGTGCTCGAATCAGGTCTAATGGTAGAAATGAGTCGTGACCTGATGATCCGGTCAGCGGCTCTATGACCATGGCCGCTGGCGCGCCGGGAAAGACACACGGAGCATGATTCGGGCATCCACGATTTTTGTCGCCATCTGCATGGCCCTGATCGCCGCGTCGCTCGGCCTTGTCCTTTATGCCGTTGCCGGGATCGATGGCTCGCAGTCCGCCATCGTCGCGCTCGCCGCGCTGACCTTCATGATCCTCTACAACGCGGTCTCGATGCGACTTGGCGACCGGCCGAAGATCGGCAGCCAGATTTCCGATCTCTCCCAAGGCACCGCCGATCTGGCGCGGCAAGTCGGCGAGTTCGGGCGCCGGCTGAGCGCCATCGAAGGCCGGTTGGTCTCAGCCACCTCGGCCTCACAGGATCGCTTCAAGGCGATGCACGACGAAATCAGCGAGTTGGGCGGATTGGTCAATCAGTTGGCGGAGGCGGTCGCGGTTCATGACGACCAACTCGCTGAGGGTATGTTCACCGAGCCGGCACAAGCGGTTCTACGCCCGCAGGTGACTGTTGCGCCGCCCGCTCCGGCCGGATCCGGAACCGCGCCGTCGCATCAGGCCACGCCTCAATCCGTCGTCGCTAAAAACGACGATTACCTCGACATCGATGCGCCGCAAACCACCAATGACGATGCGCTGATCGACACTATCAGGGACGCGATCGACGCCAATCGCATCGACATCTATCTGCAACCCATCGTCACGTTACCGCAGCGCAAGGTGCGCTTTTACGAAGCGGTGACCCGGCTGCGGGACCAGAATGAGAAGATCATCGCGGCCGAAGATTTCATCGTGCCCGCCGAAGCCGCCGGGCTGATGGGCCGCATCGACCACAGCGTGATCCTGCGCAGCATCCAGGTGCTACGCCGCCTGATGGTGCGCAACAAGGATGTCGGCGTGTTCTGCAACATCGCGCCCGCGACGCTTGCCGACCCGGCCAGTTTCGCGCAATGCCTCGATTTTCTCGACGCCAATCGCGCCGTCGCTGCGTCTTTCGTGCTTGAATTCAAACAGAATGCATTCAACCACTTCGGCCCGGCGGAGCGCGAACATCTGGCAGCGCTGGCGCAGCGTGGTTACCGCTTCTCGCTCGATCATGTCGAGGATCTGCGCATCGAGCCGCGCGAACTGGCCGATCGCGGCGTGCGCTTCATCAAGGTTTCGGCGGGGCTGCTGCTGGACCAGAAGCAAGGGGCTGGCGCCGATATTCACGCCGCCGACCTGTCGGATTTGCTGGGGCGCTTCGGCATCGACCTGATCGCCGAGCGGATCGAAGGCGAGCGCGCCGTCGTCGATCTGCTGGACTACAATGTCCGCTTCGGGCAAGGTTTTCTCTTCGCGGCGCCGAAGCCGCTGCGGCCCGAGACGGCAACTGCCTCCCAGGGCGATCCCTCCTCTCCGGCGTTGCCGGGCAAGTCAAAGCAAGAGGTCCCCGTTGTTGCTCCCAAAATCGAACCCCGACGGGTCGATCCGCCGCGCGCCAGCGGCAATGCCGCACTTGCGCGGCGCGCCGTGCGCCCTCACTGATCGGCAGCGGCATCATCCATGACGAGCCTGCGTTTCATCGAGAACATGCGCGACCTCGTGGCCGATGTCGACGTTTTGCTCAGCGACATCTGGGGCGTGGTTCACAACGGGCTGGAAGCCTTTCCCGAAGCCTGCGAGGCCCTTCACACCTTCCGTCAGCGCGGCGGCACCGTGGTGCTGATTACCAATGCGCCACGCCCGGCGGATTCCGTGCAGCGGCAACTGCGCAAGCTCGGCGTCGCCGACGAGACCTATGACGCCATCGTCAGCTCGGGCGACCTGACCCGTCACTTTGTCGCCGACCACCCCGGCAAGACCATGTTCTGGCTCGGCCCGGAACGCGACAACTCGATTTATCGTGGGCTGGAAGCGGCGTTTGCGCCGATCGAAAGCGCCGATTACATCGTCTGCACCGGCCCGTTTGACGACGAGACCGAAACGCCCGAAGACTATCGCGCCATGATGGAGCAGGCGCGCGTGCGAAATCTGCCGCTAATCTGCGCCAACCCCGATATCGTCGTCGAGCGCGGCGACCGGTTGATCTACTGCGCCGGCGCCATCGCCGAGCTATACCGTGAGCTGGGTGGCGAGGTGATCTTCTACGGCAAGCCGCATCGGCCGATCTACGAGCGTGCGATGTCGATCGCGGAGGCGCGGCGTGGGGCGAAAATCCCGCTCCGCCGCGTGCTGGCGATCGGCGATTCCGTTCGCACCGATCTCACCGGTGCCCACGGCTTCGGGATCAACTTGCTGTTTGTCACGCGCGGCATTCATGCCGGCGAATTCCAGGGCGTCGACGCGCTGGATGCGGCAGCCGTCAAGGAACTGTTCGGGCATCCACCGTTGGCGCTGATGCGCGAACTGCACTGGTAAGAACGTCCATCGCGTACCCGCGCTTGTCGTTAAAGACGTGGATGGCCGGAACATAGGCGAGCGGAAGCGACACCGTTCTTCGAACGGCTATGTCCGGCCATGACAAGCAACAAGCGCTGAAATCGCAGCCGCGCTCACGCTGGCACGATATCCGGGAACACCGCCTCGATCTTGGTCTTCAAGGTCGCTGCGTTGAACGGCTTGACGATGTAGTTGTTGACCCCGGCCTTCTTCGCCGCGATCACATTCTCAGTCTTGGATTCCGCCGTGATCATGATGAAGGGCGTGGTCGCGAAGTTGGGGTCGGCCCGGACCTCCTTGAGCAGGTCGTAGCCGGTCATCGGCTCCATGTTCCAGTCGGAGATCACCAGCCCGTACTTCTTGCTGCGCATCTTGGCGAGAGCCGCCGATCCGTCGCTTGCGTCGTCGATGTTCTGGAAGCCTAATTGCTTGAGAAGATTGCGGATAATGCGGATCATGGTGTTGTAGTCGTCCACCACCAGAACCGGCATCGATAGATCAACCGCCATATTGAGCTCCTGCCTCACATCTGACCGACGCGTGACAAACGGTGACGGCGAGCCCCGTTTGTCCCCAATCAGCGCTGACTGTTACCATTCCGGCTTAAACAGCGCGTTAATCGGCGAGCGCGAAAAGTACCGATTGCAACCGCCGCGTCGACGGTTTTAATCGATAGAGTCAGGCTTGACTCAAACACGGCCAGACCTCACTTCGATCGGCAACCCGCCCAAATCTTGAATTCATCAATGTCTTCCAGCTTTTCCATCATCCGCGACCAGACGCCGGCAACCGCCATTCCCAGAGGCGCAGTGGTGGCCATGGGTAATTTCGACGGCGTCCATCGCGGCCATCGCGCCGTGATCGGGGCTGCGGTGGACATGGCAAAACGGCTCGGCCGCCCTGCCCTCGCCGTGACATTCGAACCGCATCCGCGCAGTTTCTTCAGCCCGCACACCCCGCAATTTCGCCTCACCGACGAGACCGGCAAGCTGCGCCTGCTGGCTGGGGCCGGCCTCGACGGCGCCGTGATCATGACCTTCAACGCCGCGCGCGCCGGCACCAGCGCGCAGGATTTCATCGACAAGGAACTGATCGGCCGGCTCGGCATCAGCGGGATTTCGATCGGCTACGACTTCCATTTCGGCAAAGGCCGTGTCGGCTCACCGGCACTGTTGCAAAGCGAAGCGAAGCGCCTCGGTATCGAGGTGCACGTGCAGTCCCATATCGATATTGACGAGCGGCCGGTGTCCTCCACCGCCATCCGCATGGCGCTTGCGGAAGGCCAGATCGCCGAGGCAACCGAGATGCTCGACGGTCCCTGGTTCATCAGCGGCGAGGTGATCCACGGCGAAAAGCGTGGACGCGATCTTGGTTACCCAACTGCAAACATTCGCCTCGATCCGCATTGCGGCCTGCGCCATGGCATCTATGCGGTGCGCGTCAATCTCGATGGACGGCTTTATGACGGCGTCGCCAGCTTCGGCCGCCGCCCGACCTTCGACAACGGCGCGCCGCTCCTTGAAATCTTCCTGTTCGACTTCAAGGGCGACCTCTACGGCAAGACGCTGGACGTCGCCTTCATCGCCTACATCCGCGACGAGTTGAAGTTCGACGGCATCGACGCTCTGATCCGCCAGATGGATAACGACAGCGTCAAGGCGCGTGCCGCGCTCGCCGCCGCCCCGAATGCTTTTCCGAAACTGGGAGCGATCGGCTGAGCAGAAGCGAAAAGCAGAAGATGTTGGCCGGCGAATTGTATCGGCCGGACGATCCCGACATCATCGCGGATCAGGCCGAAACGGCGCGCTGGCTCGCGCGCTACAATACGGCGGCGGGATCGTCGCCGGAGGTGTTGCGCGCCCTTCTCGCCGAACGCATTCCGCAGCTCGGTGAGAACGTCACCATCCGACCGCCATTCTTCTGCGACTACGGCAGCAACATCCGTCTCGGCGACGGCGTCTTTCTCAACTTCAACTGCGTGATCCTCGATGTCGTCACCGTGACGATCGGCGACCGCACCCAGATCGGCCCGGCGGTGCAGATCTACGCCGCTGATCATCCGCGCGATGCCGCCACCCGCCGCTCGGGCGTCGAATTCGGTCGCCCCGTCCAGATCGGCCGCGATGTCTGGATCGGCGGCGGCGCGATCATCCTGCCGGGCGTTTCCATCGGTGACGGCGCGGTGATCGGCGCCGGCAGCGTGGTCACCCGCAGCGTCGAAGCCGGAGCAACCGTGGCGGGCAATCCGGGCCGCCGCATCGCCGGCGCAAAGTCGGCATAAACCCTGCTGCGATCACGGCCTTTGCGTTCCCGCCGCCGCCTGCTATGGAAAGCGCCATGTTGGCGCGGTGCACCATAATCATTATCGGCCCGGCTTCCGCCTGAGCTCTGCTCGGCGCAAGACCGGGATTGATGTCGTTACCGCACGTCCGCGCCATTTAGCCAAGCCAGAGTCTCATGTCCGATAAGCCGCAGAAATCCGCCGCCCCGAAATCCGACGGGCCCGACTACTCAAAGACTTTATTCCTGCCGCAAACCGAATTTCCGATGCGCGCCGGCCTGCCGCAGCGCGAGCCGGATATCCTCAAGCGCTGGAACGAGATCGATCTCTACGGCAAGCTGCGCGAGAGCGCGAAGGGCCGCGCGAAGTTCGTGCTGCATGACGGCCCGCCTTACGCCAACGGCAACATCCATATCGGTCACGCGCTCAACAAAATCCTCAAGGACGTGGTGACCAAGAGCCAGCAGATGCTCGGCCATGATTCCAACTACGTGCCGGGCTGGGATTGCCACGGTCTTCCGATCGAATGGAAGATCGAGGAAGAGAACTACCGCTCCAAGGGCAAGCAGAAGCCGAACTTCAAGGACTCCGCCGCGATGGTGGCGTTCCGCAAGGAATGCCGCGCCTATGCCAACAGGTGGCTCGACATCCAGCGCGAGGAATTCAAGCGGCTCGGCATCATCGGCGACTGGGACGGCCGCTACGCCACCATGGATTACTTCGCCGAAGCGCAGATCGCGCGCGAACTGATGAAGTTCGCCGCCAACGGTACGCTCTATCGCGGCTCCAAGCCGGTGATGTGGAGCGTGGTTGAAAAGACCGCGCTCGCTGAAGCCGAGGTCGAATACGAAGACCACACTTCCGATACAGTGTGGGTGAAGTTTCCGGTCACCTCGCCCGCGCACGGCGCACTGGCCAACGCCAGCGTGGTGATCTGGACCACGACGCCGTGGACGCTGCCGGGCAACCGCGCCATCAGCTTCTCGTCAAAGATCGGCTACGGACTTTACAAAGTCACCGACGCGCCCGCCGACAACTGGGCGAAGACCGGCGACATGCTGATCCTCGCCGACAAGCTGGCTGAAGACGTGTTCAAGCAGGCGCGCGTCACGGCCTACGAAAAGGTCCGCGACATTCCGGCCGACACCATGGATGCGATCGAATGCGCGCATCCGTTCAAGGGGCTTGGCGGCGGCTATCAGTTCACCGTGCCGCTGCTCGATGGCGACCACGTCACCGACGACACCGGCACCGGCTTCGTCCACACCGCGCCGAGCCACGGCCGCGAGGACTTCGACATCTGGACCGCGAGTGCGCGTGATCTCGAGGCCCGTGGCATCTCGACGACGATCCCCTACACTGTCGACGAGAACAGCGCGCTCACCGCGCAAGCGCCGGGCTTCGAAGGCAAGCGCGTCCTCACCGACAAAGGCGAGAAGGGCGACGCCAACGAAGCTGTCATCAAGGAATTGACTGCGCGCGGCCTGCTGCTCGCGCGCGGCCGCTTGAAGCATCAGTACCCGCATTCGTGGCGCTCGAAGAAGCCGGTGATCTTCCGCAACACGCCGCAATGGTTCATCGCGATGGATAAAGATATCGCGGACCACGGCAAGACAAAGTCAGGCGACACGCTGCGCGCCCGCGCATTGCAGGCCATCAGCGTGACGCAATGGGTGCCGCCGCAAGGCCAGAACCGCATCACCGGCATGATCGCCGGGCGTCCCGACTGGGTGATCTCGCGGCAGCGCGCGTGGGGCGTGCCGATCGCGGTGTTCGTGCGCGAGAAGGGCGACGGCTCCGCCGAAGTGCTGATCGACGATGCCGTCAACGCGCGCATCGGTGAAGCATTCGAGAAGGAAGGTGCCGACGCCTGGTACATGGAAGGCGCGCGCGATCGCTTTCTTGGTTCGCGCGCCAACGAAGACTGGCATAAGGTCGACGACATTCTCGACGTCTGGTTCGACTCCGGTTCGACCCACGCATTCGTGCTGGAAGACCCGGTGCACTTCCCCGGTCTTGCCGGCATCAAGCGCAAGGTCGACGGCGGTCAGGACTCAGTGATGTATCTCGAGGGCAGCGATCAACATCGCGGCTGGTTTCACTCGTCGCTGCTGGAAAGCTGCGGCACGCGCGGCCGCGCACCTTATGACGTCGTGCTGACGCACGGCTTCACGCTGGACGAGAACGGCCGCAAGATGTCGAAGTCGCTCGGCAACACCGTCGAGCCACAGAAGGTGATCGCGCAATCCGGCGCGGATATCCTGCGGCTGTGGGTGTGCGCCACCGACTACGCCGACGATCAGCGCATCGGTCCGGAGATTCTCAAGAACACCATCGAGACCTATCGCAAGCTGCGCAACTCGATCCGCTGGATGCTCGGCACCTTGCATCACTTCAAGCACGAGGATGCGATCGCGCTCGCTGACATGCCCGAACTCGAACGGTTGATGCTGCACGAACTCGCCGAGCAGGATGAGGTGATACGCAAGGCTTATGCGGCGTTCGATTACAAGACGGTGGTCGCGTCTCTCGCGACCTTCATGAACTCCGAACTGTCGGCGTTCTACTTCGATATCCGCAAGGACACGCTGTATTGCGATCCACCATCGTCGAATGCGCGCAAGGCGGCGTTGACGGTGATCGATATCCTTTGCGACGCGATTTTGAAGTGGCTCGCGCCGGCTTTGTCGTTCACCGCGGAGGAAGCGTGGCAGCTTTACAAGCCGAATGCGGAGCCCTCGGTACACCTGACTTTGTTCCCGGGACTCTTGCAGCAATACCGTGACGATACGCTGGCAAAAAAATGGCAGACGATTCGCGACGTCCGCCGCGTCGTCACCGGCGCTCTGGAGCTGGAACGCGCCGCCAAGCGCATCGGCTCGTCGCTCGAAGCCTCGCCGGTCATCTACGTCGCCGACCGCGCGGTGCTGGCCACGCTGTTTGAAACCGACCTAGCCGAAGTCTGCATCACCTCGAACTACGAGGTGCGCGAGGGCGAGGCGCCGGCCGAGGCATTCCGTCTGCCGGCGATCGAGGGCGTCGCGGTGGTGGTTGAGAAGGCGGTCGGCACCAAATGCGCCCGCTCGTGGAAGATTTCGCCGGAAGTCGGTGAGGACGGGGAGTATCCCGACGTCACCCCGCGCGACGCGCAAGCGCTGCGCGAGTGGAAGGCGCTGGGGGTGGCGGTGTAACCCATAACTTACGTTGGTCGTCCCCGCGAAGGCGGGGACCCATAACCCCTGGCCTATCGATTGGAAGCAAGCAGCCGACCATGCCGCCCCTCATGTCCAAATCGCAGCGACACGGCGTATGGGTCCCCGCCTCCGCGGGGACGACGCCGGATTTTTGGGCGAGCGCAACAATCTACCCCGGGGGCTGGCTGCTCCGATGACCTCCCCCCTCCGCGCCGGCATCGTCGCAGCCGTCATCGCGCTGGTGCTCGATCAGGCGACCAAGCTGTGGCTGTTGTTCGTGTTCGAGCTGGGCCGCCGGGGCGCGGTCGCGGTGACGCCGTTCTTCGACCTCGTGCTGGCCTGGAACACCGGCATCAGCTACGGCTGGTTCCAGCAGGACGGCCCGGTCGGCGCGGCGGTGCTGCTCGGCTTCAAGGTGATCGCGGTGATCGCGCTGGCGATCTGGATGGCGCGCTCGAAAACCCGGCTTGCGACCATCGGTCTCGGCCTGATCATCGGCGGCGCGATCGGCAACGCCATCGACCGCGCGGCCTACGGGGCGGTGGTCGATTTCGCCCTGTTCCATATCCAATGGGGCGGAAAAACCCTGAATTGGTATGTATTTAACATTGCCGACGCGGCCATCGTTGTCGGCGTCGCCGCGCTGCTGTATGACTCCTTCCGCGGGCCCGACGCCGTAAAAGCGCCCTGATGCCAGCCGATACGTGTTGCCGGAACGCATGAACCGATTTGACCGGTCGAGACACTTGCGGACATTTGCGTCCGGAAGCAGCGCGAAGCGCGCGACCGGACCGATCGAAGCAGATGTGAACAGGATTCTCGCGATGCGCAAAGCCGGAACAAGCCGCTGGACCATGCCCGATTCCCTCGACCCGAGGATCGCGCCGACCCGTCTGTCCCGCCCCCTGCGGATCGGCGCGGCCGCGCTCGGCGTCGGCATGGTGATCGGCGCCGGCGTGGCGCACGCCCAGGATTCGGACGACGACGAGCCGACGTTCGAGCAAAAGATCATCAAGAACATCATGACCGGCATCGGCGCCACCGACGGCAGCGATTCCGGAATCGACTATCGTGAGCGCTCGCCGCTGGTGATCCCGCCCAAGATCGACCTGCCGCCGCCGCAGTCCGCCGCGGCGGAAGCGCCGGCGAACTGGCCGAAGGATGCCGAAGCGGCGGAGCGCAGGCGCATTCGCGCCGCGGAGAAGAAGCGCGTCATGGGTCCCGACGGTGCGCGCCCGCTGACGCCGGCAGAACTCGCAGTCGGCAAGACCAAGCACGTCGCCGCCACCGAACCACTCCAGCCGGGCGTCACCAACAGCCCGATGCTGAGCCCGTCGCAACTCGGCTTCAAGGGCAACATCTTCGGCTCGATGTTCGGCACCAAGACCGAGAGCGCGCCCTTCACCGGCGAACCGGAGCGCGAGAAGCTGACCCAGCCGCCGCCGGGCTATCAGACGCCGTCGTCGGATTATGCCTACGGCACCGGCCCGAAGCAGCCGCTCAATCAGAGCGGTTACGACATCATGACCGGCAAGGAACGCAAATAGCCGCGCGGCGTGGCGCGGTCCTCACTACAATTTGCGATGCTGCCACAGCCCGGTGAAGCGGATTTGATTTTCGCCACACAACGGTCCCTTGACGCCATATCGGATGCCGCGATGCTATCGGATCGTGGAGCTTCGCCGTTCTGATCGAACCCGAACTCAAGCTTCATGACTTTAATTTAACGCGTTTTCGACGCGCGACCTGCTATTCACGACGTTCGAAGACGCTTTCTCCGCCTTGCTCACACACGGACAGGCTGCGACCTCATGATGCTTCATCGCGATCGGCACTCTTCATGACATCAATGCACAAACGCGCCGCCCAATACGTCGCGGCGGCGGCCATGCTGCTGACGCTGCTTGCGCCGCGCGCCCTCCTCGCCCAGACCGACACCTCCGCGCCGCCCACCACCTTCACGCTCGGCAACGGCTTGCAGGTGGTGGTGATCCCCGATCACCGCACGCCGGTCGTCACCCAGATGATCTGGTACAAGGTCGGCTCCGCGGACGAGACGCCGGGCAAATCCGGGCTCGCGCATTTCCTTGAGCATCTGATGTTCAAGGGCACCGCGAAACATCCGGCCGGCGAATTCTCGCAGACCGTGCTCAAGGTCGGCGGCAACGAGAACGCCTTCACCTCGACCGACTACACGGGTTACTTCCAGCGCGTGCCGCGCGACCAGCTCGGCCGCATGATGGAATTCGAAGCCGACCGCATGACCGGCCTGGTGCTGAAGGACGAGAACGTGCTGCCCGAGCGCGACGTGGTGCTCGAGGAATACAACATGCGCGTCGCCAACAACCCCGACGCGCGGCTCACCGAACAGATCATGGCCGCGCTCTATCTCAATCATCCCTACGGCCGGCCGGTGATCGGCTGGCATCATGAGATCGAGAAGCTCAACCGCGAGGACGCGCTCGCCTTCTACCGCCGCTTCTACGCGCCCAACAACGCGACGCTGATCATTGCCGGCGATGTCGACGCCGCCGATGTGCGCAAGCTGGCGGAAAAGACCTACGGGCCGATCCCGGCGCAGCCGTCGATCGCGCCGCATCGCATCCGTCCGCAGGAGCCGGTGCCGGCCGCACCGCGCACCGTCACCCTCGCCGATCCGCGCGTCGAACAGCCGATCCTGAAACGTTATTATCTCGTGCCGTCGGCCGTCACCGCATCGCCGGAACAGACCGCCGCGCTGGAAGTGCTGGCGCAATTGCTCGGCTCCGGCAGCAACTCCTATCTCTATCGCGCGCTGGTGGTGGATCAATCGCTCGCTGTCAGCGCCAACGCCGGCTATCAGGGCACCGCGGTCGATCCGACCCAGTTCATGGTGGCGGCGGCGCCGAAGCCCGGCGTCGAGTTCGCGCAGATCGACAAGGCCATCGACGAGGTCATCGCCAAACTGAAGCAGGACACCGTGTCGGCGGAAAACCTCGAGCGCGCCAAGACGCAACTGGTCGCGCAGGCGATCTACGCCCAGGACAGCCAGGCGACGCTGGCGCGCTGGTACGGCGCGGCGCTCACCGTCGGCCTTACCGTCAATGACCTGCGAAGCTGGCCGGACCGCGTGCGTGCCGTCACCGCCGAACAGGTGCGCGAGGCGGCGCGGACATGGCTCAAGCCCAACCGATCCGTGACCGGCTACCTGATCAAGGACACCACGCCCCAGAGCGCGACCGCCAAGGATGGCACGGGCCAAAAGGGCGACAAGAGCGAAGGGAAGCGGTCATGACCGTGATCGATCGCACGATGCGCATGACCGCGACGATGCTGACGGCGCTGACGCTGGCCGTCGTCGCCTGCTGGCCGTCGGCCTCGCAGGCCACCACCAAGATCCAGCATCTGGTAACGCCCGGCGGCATTTCCGCGTGGTTCGTGCAGGACGCCACCGTGCCGGTGATCGCCATGCAATACGCCTTCAACGGCGGCACCAGCCAGGACCCCGCCGGCAAGCCGGGCGTCGCCACGCTGGTGGCGAGCCTGCTCGACGAAGGCGCCGGCGATCTCGACTCCAGCGCGTTCCACGAGCGACTCGACCGCCGCGCCATCGAGCTGAGTTTCAACGCCACGCGCGACCAGTTGCGCGGCTCGCTGAAGATGCTGAAAGACGACCGCAACGAAGCGTTCGGCCTGTTGCGGCTGTCGCTGACCGCGCCGCGCTTCGACGCGCCCGACATCGAACGCATGCGCGCGCAGATCATGTCCGGCCTGCGCCGCGAGAGCACCGATCCCGGTTCGCTCGCCGGCCACAAATTCATGGCGGTCGAGTTCGGCGATCATCCCTACGGGCGGCCGAGCAACGGCAGCCTGGAAAGCGTCCCCACCATCACCGCGAACGACCTGCGCGACTACACCCGCCGCGTGGTGGCCAAGGACACGCTGACCGTCGCGGTCGTCGGCGACGTCGATGCGGCGACGCTGTCCAAGCTGCTCGACGACACGTTCGGCGCGCTGCCGGCGAAGGCCGATCTAACGCCTGTGCCTGACGTGACGGCGGCCGCTCCGCCACAGCACTATTTCATTCCGCTCGACGTGCCGCAAACCGTGGTGATCTTCGGCGGTCCCGGCATCAAGCGCAACGATCCGGATTTCATGGCAGGCTATATCGTCAGCCACATTCTCGGCGGTGGCGGATTGTCGTCGCGGCTCTATCGCGAGGTGCGCGAGAAGCGCGGCCTCGCTTATTCGGTGGCGCAATACATGTCGTGGATGCAGCACTCGGCGCTGTTCCTCGGCAATACCGCGACCCGCGCCGACCGCGCCAACGCATCCGTCGAGACCATCGACAAGGAAGTGAAGCGGATGGCCGACGATGGGCCGACGCAGGCCGAACTCGACGAGGCCAAGTCCTACCTCAAGGGCTCGCAGATGCTGGCGATGGACACCTCGGTGAAACTGGCCTCGGCGCTGCTGCAATTCCAGCTCGACCATCTCGGCATCGACTACATCGAGAAACGCAACGCCATGGTCGACGCGGTGACGCTCGCCGACGCCAGGCGCGTCGCCAAGCGGCTGTGGGGCAAGGGACTGGTCACCGTCGTCGTCGGCCGCCCGCCGCAGACAGCCGCGCAACCCGCCGCCGTGACCGCGCCGAAGGCGAATTGAGCAAAGCGCCTCAACTACGTTACCGTCATCGCCGGGCTTGACCCGGCGATCCATCTTCCTTGAAAGAATGATGGATGCCCGGATCAAGTCTGGGCATGACGACTGTGGTTCCATAGGTGCCCCATGCTGCGGATCACGCGCGACATCGCGCTTCATGAAGACGATATCGAGATCGGCTTCGTCCGCGCCTCGGGGCCGGGCGGGCAGAACGTCAACAAGCTCGCCACCGCAGCACAACTGCGCTTCGACACGAACCGGCTAACGCTTGCCGACGACACCCGCGCGCGGCTGGTGCGGATCGCCGGGCAGCGCATGACCAAGGACGGCGTCATCGTCATCCACGCGCAACGCTTCCGCACCCAGGAGCGCAACCGCGCTGATGCCATCGACCGGCTGATCGAGATGCTGCGCGAAGCCGCGATCCGCCCGGTGCCGCGCCGCGCCACCAAGCCGACACTCGGCTCCAAGCTGCGACGGCTCGACGGCAAGAAGCGCCGCGCCGACATCAAGGCGAAGCGCGGGCGGGCGGGGTATGACGACTAGCTGTTGCTGTCTTTGACTGCTTCTTCTTGGTCGTCCCCGCGCAGGCGGGGACCCATACGCCGCAGCAGCGGTGAGGCGGAAAGCGCCCGTTGCTCGTCCCTGCCATCACAATCAACGCCAGGGGTTATGGGTCCCCGCCTGCGCGGGGACGACCGGCATGCAATCAACCCGGGACATCCGGCTTTCCACCCATGCATTTGCCGCCGTGAGCGCTTAAGTTAGGTGCTCCCATCCGAATCGAGCCTTGATCGAGCCTTGCCCGCGATGCCTGTCCGCCAGTTGCCCGAAACCATCGTCAACCGCATCGCCGCCGGCGAGGTGGTGGAGCGGCCGGCGAGCGTGGTGAAGGAGCTGGTGGAGAACGCGCTCGACGCCGGCGCCACCCGCATCGACGTCTTCACCGACGGCGGCGGGCGGCGGCGCATCGGCATCACCGACAACGGCGGCGGCATGACCCATGCCGACCTCGCGCTGGCGGTGGACCGCCACGCCACCTCGAAACTCGACGACGAGGATCTGCTGCGCATCCGCACGCTGGGCTTTCGCGGCGAGGCCTTGCCCTCGATCGGCGCGGTGGCGCGGCTCGCTATCACCACGCGGCACAAGAGCGAGCCGCACGCCTGGAGCATGAGTGTCGAGGGCGGCGTGAAATCCGACATCGTGCCGGCGGCGCTGACGCAAGGCACCCGCGTCGAGGTCAGCGATCTGTTTTACGCCACGCCGGCGCGGCTGAAATTTCTCAAGACCGACCGCACCGAGGCGGAAGCGATCCGCGAGGCGGTGCGGCGGCTGGCGATGGCGCGGCCCGACGTCGCCTTCACGCTGGCCGGCGAGGAACGCGCGCCGGTGACATGGGCCGCCGCGCTGCCCGGCGCGCCGGGGCAATTGACGCGGCTCGGCGACATTCTCGGCGCGGATTTTCGCGCCGCCGCCATTCCGGTTGCGAGCGAACGCGAAGGCGTGCGCGTCGAGGGCTA
>JAFKKL010000056.1 GCA_017305595.1 Hyphomicrobiales bacterium
GCCTTCGGCTTCGGTGGCAGGCCACCCAAGCCGAAGGCGCAAGGTGATCTCCCGAAGCGGCAGCGCCGCGCAGGGAGACGGTGACGGTCCATGTGGTACGTCTATTTTCTTCAGTTGGATAACGACGATATTTACGTCGGCTCAACCAACGATCTGCGACGGCGATACGCTTCGCATCAAGCCGGGCACGTCCTTTCGACGAAAGCAAATCTGCCCGCGATGCTGAAATCCTATGTCGCCGTGGAGACCGAAAACCACGCGAGAGAGCTTGAAACCTATTTCAAATCCGGTTCCGGAAAGGCCGTTGCTCTCAAACGTCTCGTTCGGAGAAGCTAGCCCCTCAATGCATCGCGATCCAGGCGCGGGCATCGCGCTGCGCGGTAGCGATCTCTATGTCGGACATCATCTCCGCCACCTCGCGCCGCAACTGCACGGCATCGACGCGGCCCTTGAGGGCGGCGAGGTTGAACCATTTGTGCGCGGCGATGAGATCGACCAGGCCGCCCCGCCCGCTCGCCCAGTACAGTCCGCGTTCAAACAGCGCATCCGGGATCGCGGTGTCGTTCACCGGCTTTGCCGCGTCGAGATCGATCGTTCCGTGAAACATGATCTTTGACCTTTTTGTTAGGTAGCCGCCCTGCTCCGAGCGCGGCCTCCTGTCCAATCGTTTGACACTCTTCCCAACCGCCATTGTTCGGCGTGTTGGGGCGACTATGACCGGTCAAATTTGAAGAGCAGTTTAAGTATCGCGATGAATGGAATCTGAACGCGGCCGCGCGGCGGTTGAGGGCGAATCGCGAAAAGGCCCGCCGTTGGCGGACTTCCTTTATTCCTGAATCGCGGATTTACCCTTGCGCTTGGCAAAGCGATAACCATCGCCGCAAGCATGACCTTCGCACACGCTGAAATCGGCCGGCATCAGGAAGCGATGCGGCGCTACGACGACGGTTGCGGATGGAGCGATGTGGGAACAGGGGGCGCGGCAAGCACGACAAGGTCGCCGGCAAAAAAACGAGGGCGTCGGCGAACACGTCAGGGTCGAAGTCCATCGCGGCAGGGCCGCCAGTGACTGTGGAGACGCGATCTCCACGCCGTATGAAGAATGTCTCGTTACCGAACCATCCTTCTGCCGGATGCCTGTCGGGCGCATGAGCGACCCGTCCTACCATCCGACCGGCTGACCTGATGTCTCGCCGACACCCTCTCTCGTCGACCAGAGCTTCCAATCGATCCGCTTTACAGCGGAGGGCAAACTGGCGGCTCGTGTGACGTCGCCGGCAAAGTCCGCCGGCAATTCTTCCAGAAGCAAACTTACTTCTTCTTGGCGGTCTTCTTCTTGGCGACCTTGCGGGTCTTCTTCGCGGTCTTCTTCGCCGCGGTCTTCGTCGCCTTCTTGACCTTCTTCACAGTCTTCTTGGCTTTCGCCTTCTTCGCCTTCTTAGCCATGTTGCCCTCCTAATTAGTGAGATGGCTGGATCGCTGCGTGCACCCGGGAATCGAAATGCACTTCATCCCGCATACACCAACAGATGTGAAAAAACAGCGTCCTGCTTAAGGAAGTGTTGATGAAGCGGTGGCAGCGCCACACGTGCGTCGTCACCAGCAAGCGCAAACGCGACGCCGCGCACGATGCAAGTAGTGCCCGCGAAATCTACATCGGCAAAAGTCAAGGTTGCGGGAAACGCTTGTACTGCAGATGGATTCGCAATTCGCACCAAAAAATTTTTGCGCGCGATGTCGTTCGGGGCGACTCATCGCGACCGATCAAAACCGTGTGCGCGGACTCTGAGTCGTGAATTTTGGCAAATAAAATATTTTCGGCGGTGTGGACGTTCCGGCGCTTCGCGGTTTCTCAAACGCGAATTTTTTGCCAGCACTCCGCACTGATTCGCGGTCGCGTTTTTTCTGATTCACCGTCGCCGCGTCCGACGCGACGTCAGTTCATCGCGTCGGCGTTGACGAAAATTTTCGTCCGCGGAGGTCATCGCGGCAGCGCGACGACGCCGCACGGCGGTCCGTCGGCAATGCAAGATGAACGGCAACGCGTACGCGCGATCGCCGCGCGCGGCGACGAACGCGGGTGCGTTACAAACCGAGCTTGGTCTTGATGAGGTCGTTCACGGCTTGCGGGTTGGCCTTGCCACCCGATGCCTTCATCACCTGTCCGACGAACCAGCCGGCGAGCGCGGGCTTGGCTTGCGCCTGCGCCACCTTGTCCGGATTGGCGGCGACGATCTCGTCGACGATCTTTTCAATCGCGCCGGTGTCGGTGACCTGCTTCATGCCGCGCGCTTCCACCAGCGCGCGCGGATCGCCACCTTCGTTCCAGACGATCTCGAACAGATCCTTGGCGATCTTGCCGGAGATGGTGCCCTCGCCGATCAGGTCGACGATGGCCGCGAGTTGCGCCGACGACACCGGCGACGCCGCGATGTCCTTGCCTTCCTTGTTGAGGCGGCCGAACAACTCGTTGATCACCCAGTTGGCGGCGAGCTTGCCGTCGCGCGCCTTGTCGGCCAATACCGCCAGCACCGCTTCATAGAAGTCGGCGCTCTCGCGCTCGCTGACCAGCACGGCCGCGTCGTATGGCGTCAGCGCGAACTCGCCGATGAAGCGCGCCTTCTTCTGGTCCGGCAATTCCGGCAACGCGGCGGCGAGCTGATCGACGAAGTCCTGCGAGAACTCCAGCGGCAGCAGATCGGGATCGGGGAAGTAGCGGTAGTCGTGCGCCTCCTCCTTCGATCGCATCGAACGCGTCTCGCCCTTGCCGGGGTCGAACAATCGGGTTTCCTGATCGATGCTGCCGCCGTCTTCAAGAATTCCGATCTGACGCCGCGCTTCGTACTCGATCGCCTGACCGATGAAGCGGATCGAGTTGACGTTCTTGATCTCGCAGCGGGTGCCGAACGGCTCGCCCGGCTTGCGCACCGAAACGTTGACGTCGGCGCGCAGGTTGCCCTTCTCCATGTCGCCGTCGCAGGTGCCGAGGTAGCGCAGGATGGTGCGCAGCTTGCTGACATACGCCTTCGCCTGCTCCGACGAGCGAATGTCCGGCTTGGAGACGATCTCCATCAGCGCGACGCCCGAACGATTGAGATCGACATAGGACATAGTCGGGTGCTGGTCGTGCAGCGACTTGCCGGCGTCCTGTTCCAGATGCAGCCGCTCGATGCCGACGGTGATGCTGTCGCCGTCGTCGAGATCGACCTGCACTTCGCCCTCGCCGACCACCGGCGATTTGTACTGGCTGATCTGGTAGCCCTGCGGCAAGTCCGGATAGAAATAGTTTTTCCGGTCGAACACCGAGCGCAGGTTGATCTTCGCCTTGAGGCCGAGGCCGGTGCGCACCGCCTGCTTCACCGCCTCTTCGTTGATCACCGGCAGCATGCCGGGCATCGCCGCGTCGACCAGCGAGACATGGATGTTCGGATCGCCGCCGAACTGCGTCGACGCGCCGGAAAACAGTTTCGAGTTGGAGGTGACCTGGGCGTGGACTTCCAGCCCGATCACCATCTCCCAATCGCTGGTGGCGCCCTTGATGAGCTTTGCAGATTTGACAGGTGCGTTCATGGGGTGAGTTCTACAATGGACCGCGAGGCGAGAAAACCCCGCGGAGTGGTGACGGCCTGAGTGTCCGACCGCAAATTCGCTTCTAGCCAAATATGCAATACGAATGCGTCGTCCCCGCGCAGGCGGGGACCCATAACCCCTGGCATGAGTTGTCGTAAAGACATTCGCCCTTGTTATGGAGCCGAACCGCTGTGGCGTATGGGTCCCCGCCTGCGGGGGGACGACGCCGAAAATGTTGTGACGGCGCGCGCACAAAAACCGTCCTCCTCGCAATGACGGCCCTCACATACTCTTCAGAAAATCCCGCAGCGTCGGGTTGATGTGGAGCGCGTCGCGGCCCGCCGCAATCACTTCGTCCACCTGCTGCGGCGGCAGATGAAACCGCGTCGGCACGTTGCCGAGTTCGGCCGCGCGCGCCGGATCGAGTTGGTCGAAGCCAAGCCGGCCGACGAAGAATTTCATATCGCGGCAGTTCCAGCCGGCTGGCGCGCCGTAGCGCTTGCGATCCGCTGCCGACAAGCCGCAGCGCCATTTGATCAGCGCGTTCTGCCAATCGTTCATGGTGCGCTCGAAGGCGGTGTAGCTCGCGCCGACGCTGGCATCGATGGTGGTGTCGATCGCCGCCTTGACCAGTTCGACGCCGGTAGGGCCGTCGGCGCTCTGCACCCAATTGCCCGACAGCCCCGCTTTGGCATCGACCACGAGGAACATCGAGCGCCGCAACTTGACCGCCTGCTGCGGCGTCAGCGGGCCATAAGGCGTGTTCGACGACTCCCGCGAGATGGTGAAGCCGGCAAGGCCGTAGTTATCGACCAGGCCACCGTCCAGCAGCTTGATGAACGGCACCTTACCCTCGCGATAGCGCAGGATCGCACTCGCATACGAGCGCAGCATCGGCGAGGCATGACGATCGGCGGCCGAACGCGTGATCCATGACGGCAGCGGATCGGTGCACGTATCGGGATAGGCTTTCACCACGATCGGCGCGAAGGCAACCGGCACCGCGGCGGACGCCGCCACCGCGTTGGAGAGCGGAAACTTCGTCAGGTCGCTACAGATCGCGGTAAAGGCGGTGGCGCCGAACACGAACGGCACGCGGTTGTAGATGTCGGACGCGTTGATCCAGACGCGCGGCGCTCCGACTTTACGAAACTGACCGTAGGTCGCACCGTGGAACAGATTGCGATCGAGCCACTGGGTAAAGCCCTGCTGATCGTTGATGCCGCCGCCGAGCGCGCGGCCCATCGTCGCTAGCGACAGCGTGGTGTCGAGTCCCTCTTCCGCGTTCTGCAACAGGAAGCGCTCGCGGAAATCGGCCAGCCCGGCCCGCTTCTTCAGGCCGTAGTAAGCCGCCGTGACCGAACCACCGGAGACACCGGAGATGAAATCGAGCCGGTCGAGCAGCTTGTCGTTGCCATGCGGCACGCCGATCCGGTCGAACTCCGAGAGCACGCCGTAGGAAAACGCCGCCGCGCGAGTGCCGCCGCCGGAGAACGCCAGACCGATCAGCAGATCGTCGTTGTCGGCAGCTTCTTCCTTGAAATTGAGATGGAGTTGATCGACCACGCTGCCGTTGGCCGGCTCATTCACCGGCAGGTTGTGAACCGAGGCGCAGCCGCCCAGCCACAAGCTCATCGCCATCGCGCCAAGATATCCCGACCACCGCATGATCGCCCGCCCCTCCATTGCGGCGGTTATCGCCCGAAGGCGGTTAACCGGCGGACAAGATGGCAGCATCGTGGCAATGGCAAGGCCGTCATGGTTAATCTCGTGCTGAGGAGCGGCTGCATTCTGAAAATCCGCCTGAAAAATACATTTCCATCATTGCGAGGAGCGTTGGCGACGAAGCAATCCAGAAAGGTCCGACCCCAACCCTCCCCAGCAGGCGGGAGAGGGAGAAGAATGGTGGGTTGCTTCGCTTCGCTCGCAATGACGAGAGCATCAGCGTTGCGCGCTAACCCCACCACCGCGTCGGGGTGAAATGCCCTGCCGCCTGCTCGATCACCTCACCGAGCGAGAACAGCGTCTCCTCATCGAACGGACGGCCGATCAGTTGCAGGCCGAGCGGCAGACCCTGCGCATCCTTGCCGGCGGGCACCGCGATGCCCGGCAGTCCCGCCATGTTCACGGTGACGGTGAAAATGTCGTTGAGATACATCTCGATCGGATCGGCGCCGGTCTTCTCGCCGATGCCGAATGCCGCCGACGGCGTCGCCGGGGTCAGGATGGCGTGGACGCCCTGCGCGAAGCAGTCCTCGAAATCCTTCTTGATCAGGGTGCGCACTTTTTGCGCACGCAGGTAATAAGCGTCGTAATAGCCGGCGGAGAGCACGTAGGTGCCGATCATCACGCGACGCTTCACCTCGGCGCCGAAGCCGCTCGCGCGAGTGTTCTCGTACATCTCGACGATGTTGTTGCCGTCGACGCGCGCGCCGTAACGCACGCCATCGTAGCGCGCGAGATTGGACGAGGCTTCGGCCGGCGCGACAATATAATAGGCCGGCAGCGCGTATTTGGTGTGCGGCAGCGACACCTCGACCAGTTCGGCGCCCGCCGCCTTCAGCCATTCCGCGCCCTGCGACCACAGCCGGTCGATCTCGGAGGGCATGCCGTCGAGGCGATACTCCTTCGGAATACCGATGCGCAGGCCCTTCACCGACTTGCCGATCGCCGCTTCGTAATCCGGCACGGCGCGATCGACGGACGTGGTGTCCTTCGGATCGTGGCCCGCCATCGAGCGCAGCAGGATCGCGGTGTCGCGCACGGTGCGCGCGAACGGCCCGGCCTGATCGAGCGAGGATGCAAACGCGACGATGCCCCAGCGCGAGCAGCGGCCGTAAGTCGGCTTGATACCGACGATGCCGGTGAACGCCGCCGGCTGGCGGATCGAACCACCGGTATCGGTACCGGTCGCGCCGAGACACAGGCCAGCCGCTACCGCCGATGCCGAACCGCCGGACGAACCGCCCGGCACCAGCTTCGCATCCGAGCCGTCACGCCGCCACGGATTGACCACCGGGCCGAAGCATGAGGTTTCATTGGACGAGCCCATGGCGAATTCGTCGTTGTTGAGCTTGCCCAGCATGACCGCGCCGTCGCGCCATAGTTGCGTGGTGACGGTCGATTCATAAGGCGGCTTGAAGTCGCCGAGAATTTTCGAGCACGCGGTGGTGCGCACGTCGCGCGTCGCGAACAGGTCCTTGATGCCAAGCGAAATGCCGGCGAGCGGACCGCCTTCACCCCTGCCGATCTTCGCATCGGCATCACGCGCCATCGCGCGCGCCTGCTCCGGCGTCTCCAGCACATAGGCGTTGAGCGCGCGCGCGCGCTCCATCGCCGCGAGATGCGCGTCGGTGAGTTCGACGGAGGTAAAGGTCTTGCGCGCGAGACCGTCACGGGCCTCGGCCAGCGTCAGCGAAGTCAGATCCGTCATTTATCAACCGGGCTGCAAAAGAAGGGAGAGAGCGTCTTGTCGAGGGCCGGATCGTCGCGGCGCGGCTGCTGCTTGGCGGATTGTTCCATCGCGTCGAGCACTGCGTCCATCGCCTTGTCGGGATCGGCTTCCGCACCCTGACGCCGCATCGCGTCGAGATAGGTCATATAAGCCTGATAGGCAGCCTCGTCGTCACACAGCAGGCACATTGGATTTTGTCTCCCGCTCTATTCGACCACTTTGGGCACCACGAAGAAATGATCCTCGCGCGCCGGCGCGTTGGCAACCACGGCGTCGGCGATCTCGCCGTCGTTGACGACATCCACGCGCTTCTTCATTTCCATCGGCGTCACCGAGGTCATGGGCTCAACGCCGTCGACGTTCACTTCCGACAGTTGCTCGACGAAGGCAAGGATCGCGTTCAACTCGCCTTGCAGGTGCGGAACCTCGGCATCAGTAACCGCGATCCGCGCAAGATGCGCGATGCGGCGAACGGTGGCGGCGTCGACAGACATTATATAGGGGCCTTTGGCGCGTGGCGAAACATCACGCGCAGTCGCGTTGCATATAGGAAAATTCCTATAGCAGACCGCCCTTTCGCGCCGCAACCACGGCGCTACCCGCCCGATCAGGCGGACAGCGCGCGCAGCCGCCGCAAGGCGTCCTCCGCCAAGGCGCGAGTCAAGTCCTCGGCGGGCCGCTCGGTACCGAGCGCCACCGCCTGCCCCGCCCACAGATTGGTGAAATCGGAACTGCCGGTCTTTTCCGCCTCCGCCTTCAGCGGCCCGAACGCCGCCGAGGCATGCGGGAAACCCGGACCTTCCGGCGTCACCGGACCGATCTCGCGCATCGCCCGGTTGACGATGCCGCGCGCGGCGCGCCCGGTCATCACGTTGGTGATCGCTGTGGAGCCGTCGTCGCCCTTCGCGAGACTCTGGCGGATGATGCCGCTCACCTTGGATTCCGGGGTGCGCAGGAACGCGGTGCCGATCTGCACGCCGGCCGCGCCCAGCGCGAACGCCGCCGCGATACCGCGCCCGTCGGCGATGCCGCCGGCGGCGATCACCGGCACGCGCACCGCATCCGCCATCTGCGGCACCAGCGCGAAGGTGCCGGGCTGGGTGGCGATGTCGTCGGTCAAAAACATGCTGCGATGGCCACCCGCCTCCGCGCCCTGCGCGATGACGGCATCGACGCCACGCTCCGCCAGCCACACCGCTTCCTTGACGATGGTGGCCGACGCGATGACGACGCAGCCGGCGTCCTTGACGCGCTTCAACAGGCTCGCCTCCGGCAGGCCGAAGTGGAAGCTCACCACCTCCGGCTTCACGTCCTCGACCACCTCGCACATCGCAGTATCGAACGGCGCACGCGCGGCGGACGGCAGCGGCATCGCCGGGTCGAGCTGCAACTCTTTATAATAAGGTGCGAGCCGATCGCGCCACGCTGCTACCTTCTTCTCGTCCGGCACCGTTGGCGTGTGGGCGAAGAAGTTCATCGACACCGGCGCGGACACCTGCTGGCGGAAAATGTTGACCTGCTCGCGCGCCTTGTCCGGCGACAGCATCGCGCACGGCAGCGCACCGAGCGCGCCGGCCTTGGCGGCTGCGATCGCCAGTTCGGTATCGATCGCGCCGGCCATCGGCGCCTGGATGATGGGGAGATCGACCTTGAAAAGGTCGAGCAGTCGGCGGTCGGGCCACATGGCGATATCCTCAATTGATGCGGCTGGTATTCCACTTTGCGACCGCAATGTCACGGCCCCGACCATGCGACCTTGGATGGAAAACCGATCCATTCGCTCATGACGCCGTCGCCGCCGCCGTGTTATGCGAAGCGATGACCGCTCCTGTCCTGCCCCTGACCGAAGCCGCTACCCATTGGCCCGCGCGCGGCGCGCTGATCGGCCTCGACCTCGGCACCAAGACCATCGGCGTATCGGTATCCGATCCCGACCGTCGTCTCGCCACCGGCGTCGAGACCGTGAAGCGCACCGCCTTCACTGCCGACGCCGCGCGATTGATCGCGCTGGCGCAGGCGCGCAACGCCGTCGGCTTCGTGCTCGGCCTGCCGATCAACATGGACGGCAGCGAAGGCCCCCGCGCGCAGTCAACCCGCGCCTTCGCCCGGAACTTCGCCCGCCTCACCGACCTTGCCATCGGGCTGTGGGATGAGCGCCTGTCCACCACCGCGGTCGAACGCGAGTTGATCGCACTCTATGCCAGCCGAGCCAAGCGTGCGAAAGTGATCGACGAGCACGCCGCGATCTTCATCCTGCAAGGCGCGCTCGACCGCCTCGCCACGCTCAACCGCTGAGGGCGGCACACCGATGCTGACGGTGATCGCCTCGCTGATCCCAGTGTTCCTGCTGATAGCGCTCGGCTATGCGTTGCGGCGCATCCTGCTCAAGAGGGACGAGCATTGGGTCGGGCTGGAGCAACTGGTCTACTACGTGCTGTTTCCGGCGCTGCTGATCGAAACGCTCGGCCGCGCCAACCTCGCCTCGGTGCCGATCGCCGGCGTCGGCGGCGCGATGCTCTCGTCGGTGCTGATCATGGGCGCGCTGTGCCTCGCGCTGCGCCCGTTGCTGGTGCGCACGCTGACACTGAGCGGCCCCTCCTTCACCTCGCTGTTTCAGGGCGCGGTGCGCTGGCAGACTTTCGTCGCGCTCTCGGTCGTCGGCAACATGCTGGGCGATCTCGGCCTCGCGGTGGCCTCCGTCGCGATGGTGGCGATGATCCCGGTTCTCAACGTGATGAGCGTGTCGGTGCTGGCGCACTTCGCCTCGCCGCAGAAGACGTCGTGGCGCGCGACGGGGCTGGCGATCGCGAAGAACCCGTTCATCTGGGGCTGTCTGATCGGCATCGCTATCAACATCAGCAAACTCCCGATCCCGAAACCGCTCTACGAATTCGCCGGATCGCTCGGGCATTCCTCGCTGGCGATCGGCCTGTTGGTGGTCGGCGCCGGCCTGCAACTCGACGGCTTGCGACGACCTAATGCGGTGGCGGCGCTCACCGTCGCGCTCAAGCTGATCGGAATGCCGATCATTGCCATCACGCTCGGCTGGAGTTTCGGGCTGTCGGGCGCAAATCTCGTGGTGGTCGCCTGCTGCGCCTCGGTGCCGAGCGCATCGAACGCCTACGTGCTGGCGCGGCAGATGGGCGGCGACGCGCCGCTGCTGGCGCAGATTCTCGTCCTGCAAACCGTGGTCGCGGCCTTCACCATGCCGCTGTTCATCGCATTTGCCGGATGAGCATTCATTACGGATGAGAGGCGAGCCACATCGTCTGAATGGTGGCAGCGAGATTGTTGAGGCCGTGCAGAATGATCGTCAGCCAGGTCGAGCCGGTAAGGTAACGTAGATAGCCGAACAACAGACCAATGGTCATGATCTCGCCAAAGAAGAACCAGTCGTACTGCAAGTGCATCGCGGTCCACACCAGCGATGACAACACGATGGCGCCGAATGGCCGCAGGAACGACTCCGACCAGCCGCGATAAAGAAAGCCGCGCGCGAAAAACTCTTCGGTGAGCGGCGCGGCAACGCAGAACGCGATCAGCAGCAGCCATAATACATTGTCGGTCTGGGCCGATTTCAGCACCTCGACCATGAATGTCGCGGTGACTTCGCGCCCGATCGCCTTGGCCAGCAGGTCCCACGCGCCGACCAGCGCGATCAGGGCCGCGAGGCCGATGAAAAACTGGCGCCACGTCGGCCAATGCAATCCGAGATAGTCGCCGAACCGCGCACCCGCGAGGCGTGTCGCGATCCAGATCGCCAGCGCCACCGCCGGCAGGCCCATGATGATCGACAGCGAGATCGCGGTACCGCTCCCCGCAACCGCGCGGATCACCGCGCTATCGAGACCACTACCGTGTTGCCACAACAGATAGACGACGATTGTGGCCTGGCCGAAAAACATCGCGGCAAAGATGAATAGGCCCCACAGGCTGGTGCCGACGAATTTCCACACCCCGCGCGCTGGCTTGGGCGGAAGCGGTGGCGGCGGAAGGGTATCGATCTCAAGGGTGCTCATCGGGCCAATGTGGTGAGGAATGATTACCAAACCATGGTCGGAACGTGCGAGGAAAGAATGACGTCGGCATCACCACACATCGTCGTCATGGCCGGGCTTGTCCCGGCCATCCACGTCTTACGGACCGCTACCCCCAACAAGACGTGGATGGCCGGAATAAATCCGGCCATGACGACAGAGAGAGGCGGCAGCTCTCTCGCTTACGCCAACGCGCGGTTCAGCAGGCGACGGCTGGCATCGGCGCTGAGATCAGCCGATCCGTAGAGATTGCCGTGCGCCGCGCCGAGACGCGTCGCGGCGAACAGTTCGGCGCTTGCCGGCGAAACGTCCTGCAACGCTGCCGCCGCCGCGAGCAACGCCAGACGCTCTACCGCGACTCGCGCCAGACGCTCGGCGTCCGGCCGGCGGAATGCCTTGGCGACGAATCCCAGCGTCTCTTTCGCACCCGGCAGATCGCCGGCCTGCGCGGCGAGATGCTTCATCACCACTTCCGCGCCTTCGGCCTCGCGCGACAGCGCGCGCAGCACATCGAGGCACATCACGTTGCCGGAACCTTCCCAGATCGCGTTGACCGGCGACTCGCGATAATGCCGCGCCAGAATGCCCTCCTCGATGTAGCCATTGCCGCCGAGGCACTCCATCGCCTCATAGAGAAAGCCCGGCGCGCTCTTGCAGGTCCAGTATTTCACCACGGGCGTCAGCAGCCGCATGTAAGCGGCCTCAACGGAATCGAACGGCGCGCGATCGAAGGCGCGACACAGCCGCATCACCAAGGCGGTGGAGGCTTCGATATGCAGCGCCATGTCGGCGAGCACGCTCTGCATCAACGGCTGATCGGCGAGATGCTTCTGGAACACGCTGCGATGGCGGGTGTGATTGATGGCGTTCGCCAGCCCCGAGCGCATCAGCCCCACCGACGACAGCGCGCAGTCCTGCCGCGTCAGCGATACCATTTCGATGATGGTACGCACCCCGCGCCCCTCCTCGCCGAGCCGCAAGGCATAAGCGTTGTCGAACTCGACTTCCGACGATGCATTGGAGCGATTGCCGAGTTTGTCCTTGAGACGCTGGAAGCGGATGCCGTTGATCGAGCCGTCCGGCGCAAAGCGCGGCATGAAGAAACAAGTGAGTCCGCCTTCGGCCTGCGCCAGCACCAGAAAGGCGTCGCACATCGGCGCCGACATGAACCACTTGTGGCCGGTGATGCGATAGGCGTCGCCGTCCGGCACCGCACGGGTGATGTTGGCCCGCACGTCGGTGCCGCCCTGCCGCTCGGTCATGCCCATGCCCATGGTCATGCCGCGCTTGCTCCACCACGGCGCGAAGGTCGGATCGTAACTGCGGGTGCCGAGCACCGGCATCACCCTGGCCTTGAGCGCGGGATCGACGCCGAGCGCACCGACCGCCGCACGCGTCATGGTGATCGGGCACAGATGCCCTGACTCCACTTGCGCGACGATAAAGAGCCGCGCGCCGCGCACCACTTCGGAGGCGCCACCGGCCGCCTCGCCTTTCGCGGTCCACGTCGAGTTGTGGATTCCGGCGTGGGCGCTATGCGCCATCAACTCGTGATAGGCCGGATGAAATTCGACCTGATCGCGACGGAAGCCGCGCGCGTCAAACGTCTTCAGCTTCGGCGTGTTCTCGTTGGCGAGACGGCCGCGCTCGATCATTGCCGCCGAACCCCAGTGCTTGCCGAACTCGGTCAGCTCATTCACCGCATCCGCGCCGCCATTGGCTTTCACAGCCTCCACCAGCGGACGATCCTGCGCGAACAGATTGACGTCCTCGAACGGCGGCGACTGGTTGAAGACGTCGGTGCGAGCAGAGGCAACGGACGACATGACAAACTCCCGGATTCGAATTCTGAGCGCATTGCTGACTATTAGACATCCGCCGATTTCGCCGGCGGCGCAAGGTGCGGAAAAACGCCGCAACGTAACTTTTTGCGGAACTCCACCTCGGATCGATGTGTTTTCCAATCAGCAATCCATGACCGGAGAACCCGATGCAGGCGAAATCCATCATCACGGCGGCAATAGCCGCGCTGATCCTGAGCGCCGGCGCAGCCATGGCGCAACAGAATCTGGCGCAACAGGATCGCAATCAACCCGCCGCCGGCAATCAGCCTGCCGCGAAACAATCCGCGCCGGCGGAGTCACCGCAAGCCTCCGGCCACGACGCGCAATCGGGACAACCGGAAACCGGCCCCAATGCCAAACAGACAAAAGGCGCCGCCAGCGACGGTTACAAGGACGCGCACGACAAGGACAAGAAGTAATTCGCCGTCAGCGCCGCGCGATCGGGAAATCGTAGGCCTCGCGGCCTATTCCCGGCAGTGAGAAGTGCCACCATTCGAGACGATAGTTGATGAAGCCGTGGCGTGCCATCGCGGCCACCAATGTCTCGCGCCAGCGTCGTTGCTGCGGCGTGATCGTGCGCGACGCGGTGTGGGCGCGCTCGTCGGAGCAGTCGTAACCGGTGCCCATATCGATGCTGTTATCCGGGGCGCGGCGTGAGACGTCCGCGGTGCAGTCGCCGTAATCGGCGCGCGGATCGAACGGCGCTACTCTCTTGAGTGGCTGTTGCACCAGGGTCAGGTCCACCGCCTTGCCGGTAGAGTGGCCGGAGCGCCGCGCGATGTAGCCGAGCCGAAACAGATCGGCCTTGCGCATCTTCGGATTGTAGCGATGCTGCGCGGCGGTCTCGTTTCCGTCCTGCGCCCAGGCATACATGTCGTCCACCGCGCGCTGCGGGCGATAGCAATCATAGACTTTCAGCGACAGGCCGCGTGGCTTCAGATCCTGCTGCACCTGCTTCAGTGCGAGACCGACCTTGCGGGTGACGATGCACTCGCCCGCCTCGTAGCCATCGAGCACGCGGCCGACGAAATTGTTGACGGTGGCGTAGCGCATGTCCTGAACGATGCTTGGATCGAGATCGCGCAGATAGACGAAGCCGCCCGGCAAGCCCTGCGCCGTCGCCGCATCCGGAAGCCCGGCCACCCCGATGACGGCAAAAGCCACCAGCCGCCGCACAAGCCGATACGTCATCCCGAACATCTCTCGCCCCCGGTTCCGACCAATGTACCGGGCTCACACCAGTACGAAAGCGCGCCGGATTCACCCTGTCCGCACGGTTCTGGGGGATAACCCGCCGGACGCGAAAACGGCCTTGCCCCCCCATGCCGCAATGCCTATAGCTCTTGCTTTAATGACCCCCGCCGCAAAATCCAGTTTTGTCCTCAACCACCGGCACCTGCTGGGGATCGAGGGCCTTTCCGCATTCGACATCACCGGCCTGCTCGATCTCGCCGAGGAATACGTCGAACTCAATCGCCAGGTCGACAAGAAGCGCACCAGTCTGCGCGGCCGCACCCAGGTCAACCTGTTCTTCGAGGCTTCGACACGCACGCAGTCCTCGTTCGAGATCGCCGGCAAGCGACTAGGTGCCGACGTCATGAATATGTCGGTGGCTTCGTCCTCGATGCGCAAGGGCGAGACGCTGATGGACACCGCCGTCACGCTCAACGCCATGCATCCGGACATTCTGGTGGTGCGCCACAACGCCTCCGGCGCGGTGGAGTTGCTGGCGCGCAAGGTCGACGGCTCGGTGGTCAATGCTGGCGACGGCACCCACGAACATCCGACACAGGCGCTGCTCGATGCGCTGACTATCCGTCGCAACAAGGGACGGTTGGAGGGATTGCTGGTGGCGATCTGCGGCGACGTGATGCATTCGCGCGTCGCGCGTTCCAACATCATCCTGCTGAACACCATGGGCGCGCGGGTGCGCGTGGTGGCGCCGTCGACGCTGCTGCCGGTCGGCATCGAGCGGATGGGCGTCGAGGTCGCGCGCAACATGGAAGAAGGTCTGCACGGCGCGGACATCGTGATGATGCTGCGGTTGCAACGCGAACGCATGAACGGATCGTTCGTGCCGTCGAGCGGCGAATACTTCCGCTTCTTCGGGCTCGACCAGAAGAAGCTGGCCTATGCCAAACCCGACGCGCTGGTGATGCATCCGGGACCGATGAACCGCGGCGTCGAGATCGACTCGCTGGTGGCGGACGGCGCGCAGTCGCTGATCCGCGAACAGGTCGAGATGGGCGTGGCCGTGCGCATGGCCGTGCTCGAAGCGCTGGCGCGCAACCTGCCGAATGCGTAACGCCATGCCCCACAATCAAAACAACACCCGCCCGCTGCTGCTCGCCAACGCCCGCGTGATCGATCCATCGCGCGATCTGGATATGCGCGGTGATCTCCTGATTGCCGACGGCGTCATCCGCGACGTGAAGCAAGGCATCGCCGCGTCCGGCGCGCCGGATGGTGCAGAGGTCGTCGATTGCGCGGGATGCATCGTCGCGCCCGGCCTCATCGATATGCGCGCCTTCGTCGGCGAGCCCGGCGCCAGTTACCGCGAGACCTTTGCTTCGGCGAGCGAGGCGGCGGCCGCCGGCGGCATCACCACCATCATCTGCCAGCCCGATACCTCGCCGGTGATCGACAATTCCGCCACGGTGGACTTCGTGCTGCGCCGCGCGCGCGATACCGCGATCGTCAACATCCATCCGATGGCGGCGCTGACCAAGGGCATGGCCGGTCAGGTGATGACCGAGTTCGGCCTGCTCAAGGATGCCGGCGCGGTGGCTTTCACCGACGGCGCACACAGCGTGATGAACGCACAAGTCATGCGCCGCGCCCTGACCTACGCGCGCGATTTCGACGCGCTGATCGTGCATCACACCGAGGACCCCAACCTCGTCGGCGAAGGTGTGATGAACGAGGGCGAATTCTCGACTCGGCTTGGACTGATCGGCGTGCCCACTGCGGCCGAAGCGATGGTGCTGGAGCGCGACATTCGCCTCGTTGCGCTGACCGGCGGACGCTATCACGCGGCGTCAGTCACCTGCCGGGAGTCGCTGGACATTCTTAAACGCGCACGCGACGCCGGCTTGGCCGTGAGCGCATCGGCCTCGATCAATCATCTCGCGCTGAACGAGAACGATATCGGCCCCTATCGCACCTTCCTGAAAACCTCGCCGCCGCTGCGCACCGAGGACGATCGCACCGCGCTGGTCGCGGCGGTCGCATCGGGGCTGGTCGATGTGGCAATGTCGGATCACAATCCGCAGGACGTCGAAACCAAGCGACTGCCCTTCGCCGAAGCCGCAGTAGGCGCCATCGGTCTTGAGACCATGCTGTCAGCGGGCCTGCGTCTGGTTCACAACGATGAACTGGATGTCGTGACACTGCTTCGCGCGATGTCGACGCGGCCCGCCGAACTGCTCGGCCTGCCCGGCGGCACGCTACGCGCAGGCAGCCCCGCCGACGTGATCGTGATCGATCCCGACGAACCGTGGGTGCTGGACCCGGCCGATCTCAAATCGCAATGCAAGAACACGCCGTTTGACGAAGCCCGCTTCACAGGCCGCGTGCGGCAAACCATCGTCGGCGGACGAGGTGTCTATCGGCGGGCGTAGTGCCGCCGCCGACGGCGGGCAGATCGCCTGCGCCGATCAGTTTCCGAACAGTTTTGCGATGACTTCCATCGACGTGCCGGCAAAGATCGCTGTCAGATAGATGCCGAAGCACGCGACCTCCAGGTGGTTGCGAATTAGGTGCATGATGCCCTCCTCTGGTCGAATCCGATGGTGATGAAGTATGGTTAACCAATCCTTACTGGATCGAGCGACCCACCTATGCTGACATTCTCTCTTGGCGTGGCCTGCCTCGCCCTCATCGTCGGCTACTTGTTCGGTTCGATTCCGTTCGGAATGATCCTGACGCGGTTCGCCGGCACGCAGGACCTGCGCTCCATCGGCTCCGGCAACATCGGCGCGACCAACGTGCTGCGCACCGGGCGCAAGGGGCTCGCCGCGGCGACGCTGCTCGGCGACATGCTGAAGGGCACCGCCGCCGTCATCGTCGCCGGCCGTTTCGGCGGCCCGGAGGCCGCGATGCTGGCGGGGCTCGGCGCATTTCTCGGCCACCTGTTTCCGGTGTGGCTCGGATTCAAGGGCGGCAAGGGCGTCGCAACTTATATCGGCGTGCTGCTCGGCCTGTACTGGCCGGCGGCGCTGGCGTTTTGCGCCGTCTGGCTCGTGGTGGCGTGGTTCACACGCTATTCCTCGGGCGCCGCGCTGGTCGCCAGCGCGCTGACGCCGCCGGCACTGTGGCTCGACGGGCATTCGGCGCTGGCGTTGCTGTTTGCGATCCTGTCGGTGCTGCTGTGGATCATGCATCGCGGCAATATCCAGCGGCTGCTCGCCGGCACTGAAGGCAAGATCGGCAAAAAGGCCTGACCTCTCCGCCTCCCATTTACGACTTCAGGTTGTATGATCGTGCCGCTTGCGCAATGCTGTCCCCGGGAGCGCGGGCAGCATGGACATGGCCTCACCATCGACCGACGGGACGCGGCTGAGCGAGCGCCAACGGATCGCATGGCTGCGGCTGATCCGCAGCGACAATGTCGGCCCCCGCACCTTCCGCTCGTTGATCAATCATTTCGGCAGCGCCGAAGCCGCGCTCGACCGCCTGCCCGACCTGGCCCGCCGTGGCGGCGCCGCCCGCCCCGGCCGCATTTACACGGTGGACGATGCCGCACGCGAACTGAAGCGCGGGCAAAGTATCGGCGTCGCGATCGTGACACCGGGCGAAGCGGGTTATCCACCGCGGCTGGCGTCGATCGACGATGCGCCGCCGCTGCTCGGCGTCCGTGGTCAGATCGCCACGCTCGCCAAACCGATGATCGCCATCGTCGGCTCGCGCAACGCATCCGGCGCCGGCCTCAAATTCACGCAGATGCTGGCGCGCGATCTCGGCGATGCCGGCTTCGTCGTCGCCTCAGGACTGGCACGCGGTATCGATCAGGCAGCGCATCGCGCAAGTCTTGAGACCGGGACCGTCGCCGTACTGGCCGGCGGCCACGACCGCATCTATCCGCCGGAACATGAACCATTGTTGGAAGATATCCTTTCATCCGGCGCCGCGATCTCGGAAATGCCACTCGGCCATGCACCGCGCGCGCGGGATTTTCCCCGGCGCAACCGGCTGATCTCGGGCGTCGCATTGGGTGTCGTGGTGATCGAGGCCGCACATCGCTCCGGCTCATTGATCACCGCGCGGGTCGCGGCAGAACAGGGCCGCGAGGTGTTCGCGGTCCCCGGCTCGCCACTCGATCCGCGCGCCGCCGGCACCAATCATCTTATCAAGCAAGGGGCGGCGTTGATCACCGAGGCGGCGGACGTCATCGCGGCGGTACGTCCGATCATGGGACGGCCAGTCGAACTGCCCATCGCGGAGTCCGACGACACGCAGCCGATGGATCGCGAACCTGCAGCCAGCGAGCGCGCGCGGATCGTGGAGTTGCTCGGGCCGAGCCCGATCGGCCTCGACGACCTGATCCGCATGGCGAACACGTCACCCGCCACGGTTCGCACCGTCCTGCTCGAACTCGAACTGGCCGGACGACTGGAGCGCCACGGCGGCGGGCTGGTCTCGCTGGCGCTATCTTAGCGGCCTGTTCGGTGCGGACTGCGCATCGCATGCGCTCGCACCAGTTCGTCCGCCTCCATCTGAGCCATGTCGAGCACGTGGGCCAGCACATTCAACCGGTGCACACGCGCCATCAGGGCCAATTCGGAGACCGCACCGGCGATGAAGTGCGCGGCCTCAGCGGGCCCACCGTCGCCGGCCGGCTCGTCTGCGTCGATGGGAACACTCCGTCGCTCACGCGCCATTGATCCTCGCCACCGTCACATTTGCCGTCAAGATGGGAATCAAGTCCGTTTCAGACTCAGATATATACAACCTATAGTGGTTTTTAAAGATATAAATAAACGGAATGGTTGAATGATTTGAACATTGCGGGACGCCGCGATTTGACAGTTGAGGGGTCTGGACCCATGTTCCGGGCGAAGCAGGCCGCCGCGACTCTCGCGAAGCCCGCACCTTTTCTTCCCTAAGTATCTGGAAAAACATGAATATCGTCATTGTCGAGTCGCCTGCGAAGGCCAAGACGATCAATAAGTATTTGGGCGGCGGCTACGAAGTGGTCGCCTCGTTCGGGCATATCCGCGACCTCCCGGCCAAGAACGGCTCGGTCGATCCGGACGCCAACTTCAAGATGATCTGGGAGATCGATCCGAAGGCCTCGAGCCGCCTGAACGACATTGCCCGTTCCGTGAAGGGCGCGGACAAGCTCATTCTCGCCACCGACCCTGATCGCGAGGGCGAGGCGATTTCCTGGCATGTCCTGGAGGTGCTGAAGCAGAAACGCGCGCTGAAAGATCAGCCGATCGAGCGCGTGGTGTTCAACGCCATCACCAAGCAGGCCGTCACCGACGCCATGAAGCATCCGCGCCAGATCGACGGCGCGCTGGTCGACGCCTACATGGCGCGCCGCGCGCTGGACTATCTGGTCGGTTTCACCCTCTCCCCGGTTCTCTGGCGCAAGCTGCCGGGCGCGCGCTCCGCCGGACGCGTGCAGTCCGTCGCGCTGCGGCTGGTCTGCGACCGCGAGCAGGAAATCGAGAGTTTCGTGCCGCGCGAATACTGGTCGCTGGTTGCGACGCTGACAACGCCGCGCGGCGACGCCTTCGAGGCGCGTCTGGTCGGCGCCGACGGCAAGAAGCTGGCGCGGCTCGACATCGGCAGCGGCGCGGAAGCCGAAGACTTCAAGCGCGCCATCGAGGCGGCGAACTTCACCGTCGGCAGCGTTGAGGCCAAGCCGGCGCGGCGCAATCCCTATGCGCCCTTCACCACCTCGACCTTGCAGCAGGAAGCCAGCCGCAAGCTCGGCTTCGCGCCGGCGCACACCATGCGCATCGCGCAGCGGCTTTACGAAGGCATCAACATCGGCGGCGAAACCACCGGCCTCATTACCTATATGCGAACCGACGGCGTGCAGATCGACGGCTCCGCCATCACGCAGGCGCGCAAGGTGATCGGCGAGGACTACGGCAAGGACTACGTGCCGGATGCGCCACGCCAGTATCAGACCAAGGCGAAGAACGCGCAGGAAGCGCACGAAGCCATTCGCCCCACCGACATCTCACGCCGCCCGGCCGATCTGCGCCGCAGCCTCGATAACGATCAGGCGCGACTCTACGAACTGATCTGGATCCGCACTGTGGCGAGCCAGATGGAATCCGCCGAGCTCGAACGCACCACCGTCGATATCGTTGCCAAGGCCGGCGCGCGCACGCTCGACCTGCGCGCCAGCGGCCAGGTGATCAAGTTCGACGGCTTCCTGAAACTTTATCAGGAAGGCCGCGACGACGATCCGGACGATGAGGACAGCAACCGCCTGCCCGCGATGAGCGACGGCGAGGCGTTGAAACGTCAGGCGCTCGCCGTCACCCAGCATTTCACCGAGCCGCCGCCGCGCTTCTCGGAAGCCTCGCTGGTCAAGCGCATGGAAGAACTCGGCATCGGCCGTCCCTCGACCTACGCATCGATCCTGCAAGTGCTGCGCGATCGCGGCTATGTGCGGCTCGACAAGAAGCGGCTGCACGGCGAGGACAAGGGCCGCGTCGTCGTCGCGTTCCTGAAGAAGTATTTCGCGCGTTACGTCGAATACGACTTCACCGCCGAACTGGAAGAAGACCTCGACCGCATCTCAAACAATGAAGTGTCGTGGCAGGACGTGCTGAAAGCGTTCTGGGCCGGCTTCACCGGTGCGGTCGACGACATCAAGGATCTGCGTGTCGCCGAAGTGCTCGACGCGCTCGACGAGATGCTCGGGCCGCACATCTATCCGCCGCGCGAGGATGGCGGCGATCCGCGCCAGTGCCCGACTTGCGGCACCGGCCGGCTTAATCTGAAGGCCGGCAAGTTCGGCGCGTTCGTCGGGTGCACCAACTATCCGGAGTGCCGCTACACGC
>JAFKKL010000371.1 GCA_017305595.1 Hyphomicrobiales bacterium
GTCATCCGTTGATAAGAAGGTGACGGGATATAGCCCGTCACCTTCTTATCGCGCCGGGCCGCCTCGGAACGAACATCGCGACCCAAAAGCCGAACTGAAAAAGCCAAGTGTGGTGGATTTCACTGTTCCAGTTGCTTCTGCAACTCGCGGACAAACGCCGTCAAGCCCGTGCGGCGTTCACGCTTGAGCCGCTCGGCCTTGAGGATCGACTGCACTTCGGCAAAGGCCTGCTCCACCTGATGGTTGACGACGATATAGTCGTATTCCGCCCAATGGCTCATTTCGTGCGCCGCGCGGCTCATGCGCCCGCGAATGACCTCGTCGGAATCCTGTGCACGTGTATGCAGCCGCTTTTCCAGATCTTGTGCGGAAGGCGGCAGGATAAAAACACTGACGACGTCCTTGCCCGCTTTTTCGCGAAGTTGTTGCGTGCCCTGCCAATCGATATCGAACAGCACATCCTGCCCGCCTGCCAACGCTGCCTCGACCGGCGCGCGTGGCGTGCCGTAGCCATTGTCAAAAACGGTCGCCCATTCCAGCAATTCTCCGCCACGAGCCATTTGCTGGAATCGCGATTGATCGACAAAATAGTAGTCATGCCCGTCGCGCTCGCCCGGCCGCATCGGCCGCGTCGTTACCGAGACCGACATACGCAGACCGGCAATGCGCTCGATCAACAGCCGCGATAACGTGGTTTTACCGGCTCCCGACGGAGACGACAGCACGAACATCAAGCCACGCCGTTCCACGCTATCCGTTCCGTGATCACCGGCCCCCGCCATGTGTCACTCCAGGTTTTGCACTTGTTCGCGGAACTGTTCGACGACGTTCTTCATCTCCAGTCCGGCGTTGGTCAATTCCAGATCGTTGGACTTCGAACAGCAGGTGTTGACCTCGCGATTGAATTCCTGCGCCAGAAAATCCAGTCGACGCCCGACCGGTCCGCCCTTGTCGAGCAGCGCACGCGATTGCGAGAGGTGCGAGGCAATGCGGTCGAGCTCTTCGCGGATGTCCGCCTTGGTCGCCATCAACAGCGCTTCCTGAGTGAGCCGATCGCTGTCGAAGCGATCCGAAGCACTGACGAGTGCCGCAATCTGTTCGGCAAGCCGCGCGCGGATAGCCTCGGGCTGACGCCCCGGAGCTTTCTCGGCCTGTCCGGCGAGTCGTTCGATCTGGTCCAGCCGCTGCTTTAGAATATCGCCCAGCGTCGCGCCCTCGCGCTTGCGCATATCGATCAAGCTGGAGAGCGCCTGTTCGAACGACGCGGCAACCGCGACGCGCGCTGCCTGCTCCTCGGCTTCATTCGCCTCCGGCTCCGCCACCTCGATCACGCCCTTGATTGCCAGCAGGCCATCGATGCTCGGCGCGACTGCGTCGATGCGTGCCGCGAGTTGCCCGGCGATCTTGACCACGGCCGACAGAACGTCCTCGTTGACACGGATATTGGAAGCAGTGCTGGAGCGCTTGACGTTCAGATTGGCGTAAACCGTGCCACGCGACAGTAACTCGGTGGCGCGTTTGCGCGCGCTCAATTCGACATCGTCCCAGCCGGGCGGCAGACGCATCCGGAAGTCGAACCCCTTGGCGTTGACCGATTTCAGTTCCCATTCGAACGTGTAGGGTCCGCTCGTGCCGTGGCTTCGCGCAAAGCCGGTCATGCTCGACAGCGCCATCGTGTCACTTGCTCCAATCTGAAAATGAGAAATCCCGACTGAGGTCCGATCCGACTGCGTTGAATCAGGCTCGTCGTTTCTCTTTTTGTTTGAGCACAATCCCTTCCGAAAACCGGTGCTCTCTTTTCAGGATCATGCCCTCGCGGTTGGCGCACTATAGCGATTTCAAACGAAGTGAATACCGGTTCGCGAAGAAAACGCTCTCAATAGAGCGATTACGCGTGCCATGATCAAGATTGGATGTTGTTATCCAAGCGGCGTCGCGCTGGTGCGAAACGTTACCGCCGCTCGGAGCGCGGTGGCCTGTGGGAGGACTTTTGTGCCCCGCCCTTCGCCTTCGCTGCCGGATTGGGAGCAGCAGGCTGTTGCTCCGCCGCCGCCTTGGTCCCATCGCCCGCATTCGGCGCAGCGGATCCGGTCGGCGCCTCTTCCGGTGGCTCGACGGTATCATTCTGGATCTGCTTTTCCAGAGTCCGCAGCTTGGCAACGTTCTTCTGATGCTGATCGTAGGTTTCGGTGAAGCTGTGCCCGCCGGTGCCGTCAGCTACGAAGAACAGATCGCGGGTTCGTGCCGGATTCGCGGTGGCTTCTAGCGAAGCGCGGCCCGGATTGGCGATCGGCCCCGGCGGCAAGCCGTCCACCACATAAGTATTGTAAGGTGACGGCTGCTGGATTTCGCTACGCTTGATCGGACGTCCGAGAGTCCCCTTGCCGCCGACGAGTCCGTAGATGATCGTCGGATCGGATTGTAGTTTCATCTTCTTTTGCAGCCGATTGATGAACACGGCCGCCACCCGGCTGCGCTCGTCCGGCTTGCTGGTTTCCTTCTCGACGATTGACGCCAGCGTCACGAGTTGCTCCGGCGTCTTCAACGGCAGATCGCGATTGCGGCGTTCCCAGACGTCAGCGAGAACGCGACGTTGCGCCTGCTGCATGCGAGCGATCACCTGCTCGCGCTGCGCGCCGCGCGGGAATTTATAGGTTTCCGGCAACAGCGAACCCTCGCTGGGAATCGCGTGAATCGAGCCCGAGAAAATATCGTTGTCGGTAATGCGGGCCACGATCTGCTCGGAGGTCATTCCTTCCGGAATGGTGATGGAATGCTGCACCACCTTGCCTTCGACGATAGTACCGATCACTTCTCGGAGACTGGCGTTCTTGGCGAAGAGGTATTCACCCGGCTTAAGATCGGAACGCGCCTTCAAGGCGAACACACTGCCGATGAATGCCCAGCGATTATTATCGATGACGCCTTCACGTTGCAGAATGTCGGCGATATCCGACATGCCCGAACGTTGCGGAATATTGACCACCTTGTCCTGCTCGAGCGGTCCGGACGCCTCGATCTTCTGCTTGCCGTAAATGTACAATCCGCCGCCGCCGATCATGGCCAGCAGCAGGATCG
>JAFKKL010000057.1 GCA_017305595.1 Hyphomicrobiales bacterium
GCGGCGCTCGGCGCGCGACGATCTGCTTTACGTGCGCGAGCACGAATGGGAAGCCGCGCACACCGTGTGGCTGTGGCCGGATCGTTCCGCGTCGATGGCCTTCGCCTCCAAGGGCACGCGCGACAGCAAACTTGAACGCGCATTGATCGTCACCTTCGCGCTGGCCGAACTGCTCGTCGCCGGTGGCGAACGCGTCGGCGTGCCCGGATTGATGATGCCAACCGCGAGCCGCAACGTCATCGACAAGATGGCGCAGGCGATGCTGCACGACACTGCGACGCGCGATAGCCTGCCGCCGTCCTTCGTGCCGACCGCGCTGTCGGAGGTCGTAGTGCTGTCGGACTTCTGGTCACCGATCGGCGACATCAAGGCCATGCTGGCCGGCTTGTCCGCATCGGGCGCGCGCGGCGCGCTGGTGCAGGTGGTCGATCCCGCCGAAGAGAGCTTTCCCTATGCAGGGCGCATCGAATTCGTCGAACCGGAAGGCGGCGACGTGGTGACGGCAGGCCGCGCCGAGACCTGGGCGCACGATTACGTCGCTCGCGTCGCCTTGCATCGCGATCAAATTCGCGCCGAGGCGGCGAAGCTGGACTGGCTGTTCTCAACCCACGTCACCAATCGCTCTGCCGCCGAACTGCTGCTCTACCTCCACGCCGGCATGATGGCGCATAAAGGCGGCGGAACGGCCGTGAAGGTGGGACGCAGCGCATGATGGGACTGCCGCTCGCCTTCGCTCAACCGCTGCTGCTCACAGGGCTGCTGGCGCTGCCGGTGCTGTGGTGGCTGCTGCGCGTGATGCCGCCGCGTCCGAAACGCATCGACTTTCCACCGACGCGACTGCTGCTCGAGATCGCACCGAAGGAAGAAACACCGTCGCGCACGCCGTGGTGGCTGACCGCGCTGCGCCTACTCGCCGCCGCGCTGGTGATCTTCGCTGCCGCCGGCCCGACCTGGAATCCGCAGACCAGCGCCGCGAAAAGCAGCGGCCCGCTCGTGATCCTGTTCGACGACGGCTGGAGCGCCGCCTCAAGCTGGGATGCCCGGATGAAAGCCGCCGACGAACTGATCGCGCGCGCCGACAGCGACCGGCGCGGCGTGGCGCTGATCCCGCTGTCAGAACCCGCGCGTGACATCACACTGATGCCGGCCGGCACCGCACGGGTAGCAATGCGGCAATTGGCGCCGAAACCCTATTCCGTCGCGCGTGTCGAGACGCTGCCGATCATCGCGCGTTTCCTGAAAGCGACCGGCGATTGCGACATCGTCTGGTTGTCGGACGGTATCGATACCGGGCGCGGCGCCGAATTCGTCGAGGGGCTCGGCAAGATCGTCGAAAGTCGCACGTTGACCATCTTCAACGGCGGTGCATCGCCGGCCCATGCCCTCGCCGCCGCCGAGAACGCCGCCGCCAAGATGACGGTGAAGGTATTGCGCGCCGCGTCCGGCGGCATCGACGCTGGCATTGTTCGCGCGCTCGATCAGAAGAATTCGCCGATCGGCGAAGCGCCGTTCAAGTTCGCCGCGGCCGACACTGAAACCGAAGCATCGTTCGATCTGCCGGTCGAACTGCGCAACGACATCGCGCGCCTCGAAGTCGCCGGCGAGCGTTCCGCCGGTGCGGTGCAACTGCTCGACAAGCGCTGGCGACGACGCGCCGTCGGCCTCGTCAGCGGCGCCTCCACCGACACCGCGCAACCGTTGCTCGCCTCGACCTTCTATCTGACCCGTGCGCTGGCGCCGTTCGCCGATATCCGCCCCGCCGGCGGCATGGCTCCCGCGCAGGCCGTGACACAATTCCTCGACCAGAAATTGCCGTTGATCGTACTCGCCGACGTCGGCGCGTTACCACCCGAGGTGCGCGACCGTCTCGACAAATGGATCGAGCAAGGCGGTGTGCTGGTGCGCTTCGCCGGGCCGCGACTGGCGCAGGCCGATGACGATCTGGTGCCGGTAAAGTTGCGTCGTGGCGACCGCAGCCTCGGCGGCAGCCTGACATGGGAGAAGCCACAGCATCTCGCCGCCTTCGCCTCGGACGGGCCGTTCGCGGGCCTCGCTGTACCTGCCGACGTTACCGTGACGCGACAAGTACTGGCCGAGCCCGACGGGAAACTGGCGACGCGAAGCTGGGCCTCGCTGGTCGACGGCACGCCGCTGGTGACCGGCGAGCGGCGCGGCAAGGGCATCGTCACGCTGTTCCATGTCAGCGCCGACATGCGCTGGTCGGATCTGCCGATGTCCGGCACCTTCGTCGAGATGTTGCGCCGGCTGGTTGATCTCTCCGGTTACACGTCGACGCCGGGCGCAGGTCCCGCGGCGGAAGCGAAAGTGGAAACCGTCGCGCCGCTGCGCATCCTCGACGGCTTCGGCGCATTCGGGCCGCCGCCTTCGACCGCCAAGCCGCTCGCCGCCACCTATCGCGATCGCGCAACGCTCGATCATCCGCCAGGCTTCTACGGCCCGGCTGACGGCCCGCTCGCCGTCAACACGCTGGCGGCGGACGATCGCCTCAAAGCGCTTGACGTCTCTAGCCTCAATGCACAGCACGCGACCTATACCAATGCCGAGCCGAGCGATCTGCGCGGCATCCTGCTGTCGGTGGCGCTGGCGCTGTTCCTGATCGATGCGATCATCGTCGCTCTGCTCGGCGGCGGTCTCGCGACATTGCTGCGACGTCGAGCGGCGGTGGCGACGGCATTGCTGCTCACGCTCGCGCTGAGTTCAGCGACGATTATTCCTGTGCCGGCTCACGCGCAGAACAGTGCCGACGATTTCGCGGTGAAAGCGGTGTCACAGACCCGTCTCGCTTACGTCGTCACCGGCAATCCCGACGTCGACGACATTGTGAAGTCGGGGATGCAGGCGCTGACGCTGTTCCTGTCGCAACGCACCGCGTTGGAAGCGGGCGACCCCGTCGGCGTCGATCCGGCGCGCGACGAACTGGCGTTTTTTCCATTGATCTACTGGGCCATCGTGCCCGGCGCACCGAAACCGTCGCAAGAGGCCCTCAACCGCATCGACGCCTACATGAAACAAGGCGGCACGGTGCTGTTCGACACCCGCGACGCCATCGAGGCGCCGAGCGGTCCCGGCGGAGAATCGCAGACGCCCGGCATGGTGACATTGCGCGGCATCCTGTCATCGCTCGACGTGCCCGAACTCGAACCGGTCCCGCCGGAACATGTGCTGACCAAGACGTTCTTTCTGCTGCACGACTTCCCCGGCCGCTTCAATTCCGGTCAGACCTGGGTGGAAGCTCTGCCGCGCGAAGAGAGCGACGACGCAGCCTCACGTCCGGCGCGCGGCGGCGACGGCGTTTCGCCGATCATCATCACCTCGAACGATCTCGCCGGCGCATGGGCGCTGCGGCCCGACGGTCGTCCGATGCTGCCGCTGACGCCGGGCGAACCGCGCCAACGTGAATTCGCCTTCCGCGCCGGCGTCAATGTCGTGATGTACACGCTCACCGGCAACTACAAGGCGGATCAGGTGCACGCACCGGCGTTGATCGAACGGCTGGGGCAATAGCGCCATGCAATACGGCATCGCATTCACCCCCCTCGTCCCGACGCTTGTGCTGTGGGTCGGACTCGCCGCCATCGTCGTCATCGCGGCGGTGCTGCTGTTCGGTCGCACACGTGGCGCGCTGATCCGCGTCGGCGCGCTGGCGCTGATCCTGCTGGCGCTGGCCAATCCGTCGTTCACCAGCGAGGAACGCGAGCCGCTGTCGTCGGTCGCAGCCGTGGTTGTCGACAAGAGCCCGAGCCAGGATTTCGGCACCCGAGCCAAGGAGACGGACGAAGCACGGCAGGCGCTGGTCGATCGCCTGAAGCAGATCAAGGGCCTTGAGGTTCGCGTCGTCGAAGCGGGGCAAGCCGACGGCGAAACCGACGGCACCAAACTGTTCGGCGCGCTGTCCACGACGCTCTCCGACGTGCCGACCGATCGCGTCGCCGGTGCGTTCCTGATCACCGACGGCCGTGTCCATGACATTCCGGCCGATGCCGCCGCACTCGGCTTCAAGGCGCCGATCCACGCGCTGATCACCGGCCGCAGCGACGAGCGCGACCGCCGCATCGCGATTACCGCCGCACCGCGCTTCGGCATCGTCGGGCAAAAGCAGACCATCACCTACCGCCTCGAGGATCACGGCGTCACCGGCCAGCAGGCACGCGTCGTGGTGCGCCGCGACGGCGAAGTGCTCAATGAACGCATGGTCGGCAGCGGCCAGACCATCAATGTCAGCGTCGACATTAAGCATGCGGGGCCGAACATCGTCGAGATCGAGGCATCAAAGCTCGAGAACGAACTGACGCAGGTGAACAACCGCGCCGTGGTGGTGATCGACGGCGTGCGCGACAAGCTGCGCGTGCTGCTGGTGTCCGGCGAGCCGCATTCCGGCGAACGCACCTGGCGCAATCTGCTCAAGTCCGACGCCAGCGTCGATCTGGTGCACTTCACCATCCTGCGGCCGCCGGAAAAGCAGGACGGCACGCCGATCAACGAACTGTCGCTGATCGCGTTTCCAACGCGCGAGCTGTTCCAGCAGAAGATCAACGAATTCCAGTTGATCATCTTCGATCGCTACGCGCGGCAAGGCGTGCTGCCGACCGCTTACTTCGACAACATCGCGCGCTATGTCCGCGCAGGGGGCGCGATGCTGGTGTCGGCGGGGCCGGACTATGCCTCCGTGACAAGCATCTGGCGTACGCCGCTGGATTCGGTGCTGCCGGCCGAGCCGGTCGGCGTCACCGAAAAACCTTACCTCGCGCACCTGAGCGAAATCGGGAAACGCCATCCGGTGACGCGCGGCCTCGAAGGCTCCGCCAGCGAGCCGCCGCACTGGAGCCGCTTCTTCCGCACCGTCAACACCCGCAACGCCGATTCGCCGCCGCTGATGACCGGCGCTGACGGCCAGCCGCTGCTGTTGCTATCGCGCTACGGCGAGGGCCGCGTCGCGCTGCTGCTGTCGGATCATATCTGGCTGTGGGCGCGCGGCTATGAGGGCGGCGGACCGCATCTCGATCTGCTGCGGCGGATGTCGCATTGGCTGATGAAGGAGCCCGAGCTCGACGAGGAAGCGCTGCGCCTTCAGGTGCGCGGCAAGGAACTGACGGTGCAGCGGCAGACCATGGCCGACACCGTCGCGCCGGTTACCGTCACGGCGCCATCCGGCACCAAGCGCGAACTGACGCTGAACGCAGGCGAACCGGGCCTGTGGACCGCAACCATCGAGGCCAACGAACTCGGCCTGTGGCAGGCGACCGACGGCAAGCTGAATGCGCTGGTCAATGTCGGGCCGGCGAATCCGAAGGAATTCTCCGAGGTCACCTCGACGCCCGACACGCTGAAGCCGTTGTCGCAAGCGACCGGCGGCGACGCCCGCCGCATCGCCGAGAGCGGCAGCGTCGCGCTGCCGCGCATCGTGCCGGTGCGCGCGTCCAGCGTCTATCGCGGTGACGGCTGGCTGGGCGTGCACATGCGCGACGCCAGTGTCGTACGCGGCGTCGGCGTGCTGCCGATGTTCGCAGGCGTGATCGGCCTGCTGCTGTTGCTCGGCGCCTTCGCCGCGACCTGGCTGCGCGAAGGACGCTGACCTGTCGCCAAACGGTCGCGCTCCATGACTATTTTCGAAATCGGCGGATGATCATCGCCCACGGTTGACAACAGCCGTCTTCGGCTGCGATGTTACATTATAACATTCGAGGCGGCCGGTGGGGACCGCTTCGCGATTGTGGGCTGATCGCGCGATGAAGTGGTTTCGATCGAGGATAAAGGCGGGGACCCGGCTGGCGCTGTTGGCGCTGGCGGTTCAGTTCGTCTTGTCGTTCGGCCATTTCCACGGCACCGCCGCGCTTGCCGCTCCTGGCATCCATGCCGTCACAGCGCCAGCTTCCGCCGCCCAGTCGCCGGATCAGGCCAAGGCCGCGACCAACGTGCTCGCCGCCGACGAAGCGCAGCAGGCACCAGACCAATCCCACGGCGATCACCACGACGGCTATTGCGCGATATGTGCGGTGATGTCGCTGGCGGGTTCGCTGATTGCCAGCGGACCCGTACTCCTGCTGGTCCCCGAGGCCTATCAGGTCCTCAGCCGGACCACCGACGCCGAGTTTTCTCACCTCGCCTCACCGCACGGCATCTCGCAGCCGCGCGCACCTCCCGCTTCCTGAGCCTGACGGACTGACACGCTTCTCACCGCCGCGTTTCGCACGCGGCGCTTGAGTGGCCTTCCTCCATCATGCGCCCGCAACGACGGGCATCCGCGAAGCCGCATCAACCATCAACGATGCATCTCGCGGATTCAGGAATCGGATTTATCATGTCTTTGTCACTGAAGCAGGCTCTGCTTCTGTCGAGCGCTCCGTCTCTGCTTTTGTTGAGCGCGTTCGGCCATCCCGCCGCAGCGCAAGATAGCGCGTCGGAATTGCCCAGCATCACCGTCACCGCACCGAGCCCGATCGTACGTCATGCGAAGCGACCGCGGCGCGCGGCCTCGACCCATGCCGCACGCCCCACGCCCACGCGCGATGACACGCCAAGCGAACAGCCCCGCATTGTCGTCAACGCCCCGCCACAACAGGGCGTGCTGCCGATCGTCACCGATCAGTTCGCAACAGTGACCGTGGTGCCGAACGAGGAAATCCGCCGCAGCGGCGCGTCGACGCTGGGCGACCTGCTCACCAGCAAACCCGGCATCACCGGATCGAGTTTCGCGCCCGGCGCGTCGAGCCGTCCGATCATTCGCGGTCTCGACGTCAATCGCGTCGGCATCGTCGAGAACGGCGTCGGCAGCAACGGCGCGTCGGATCTCGGCGAAGACCATTTCGTGCCGATCGATCCGCTCTCGACCAATCAGGTGGAGGTCATTCGCGGCCCGGCCGCGCTGCGCTGGGGCTCGACCTCGATCGGCGGCGTGGTCAGCGCCAGCAACAACCGCATTCCCGAGACGATGCCGTGCGCGCCGATGCTGGCGACGCAGACCTATGGTTACAACGTGAAAGCGCCGCCGCAGTTGGCCGCCTCGAACGGCTGCACAACGCTTGAAACACGTACCGCGCTCTCCAGCGTCGATCTCGGCCGCGAAGGCGGAGTGCTGCTCGATGCCGCCGGCGGCAATGTCGCGATACATGCCGACGCGTTCGCGCGGCGGACTGCCGACTACGCCATTCCGGGCGGCACACAGAAAAACTCGGCAACCGATTCCAACGGCGGATCGGTCGGCGCGTCTTACTTCTTCACCGGCGGCTACGTCGGCGCTGCGATCACCCAGAACAACAGCCTCTACCACATCCCCGGTACAGAGGGTGAAGAACTCGGCACGCGGATCGATGCGCGCCAGACAAAATTCACCGCCAAGGGCGAATATCGCCCGGATGCGGCCGCGGTCGATGCGATCCGCTTCTGGGTCGGCGCGACCGACTACAAGCACAACGAACTCGGCCTTGCCGACGCCGCTGACCCGGCCAGCGACGGCGTGCGCCAGACCTTCACCAACAAGGAGCAGGAAGGCCGGCTCGAAGTGCAACTCGCGCCGTTCGACATGCGCTTCGCGGCACTGACGACCGCGATCGGCGTGCAGGCCTCGCATCAGGAACTGACGGCGCCGAGCCCCGACGATCCCGGCAGTCCGCTGAACGGGTTGTGGGACCCGAACAGCAACACCAAGCTCGCGGGTTACGTCTTCAACGAGTTGAAGTTCAGCGACAGCACCAAGGCTCAGGTTGCCGCGCGCATCGAGCACGTCAATCTCGACGGCTCGACGCCGAGTTTCATTCCCGATGTGTTCGACGTTGGGGCGAACCCGGCCGACATCGGCCCTGCGGTGCAGCGCAGCCTGAGCTACACGCCGAAGAGCGGCAGCATCGGCCTGATCCAGAACCTGCCGTGGGATCTCGTCGCCAGCATCACCGGGCAATACACTGAGCGTGCGCCGAAGCCTGCCGAACTGTTTTCACGCGGCGGGCATGACGCCACCGCGACCTTCGATATCGGTAATCCCAATCTCGGAATCGAAACCGCGAAATCGATCGAAGTCGGTCTGCGCCGCGCGCGGGGACCGTTCCGGTTCGAACTCACCGGCTACGCTACCCGCTTCAACGGCTTCATCTATCGCCGGCTCACCGGCAATACCTGCGAGGAAGGGGCTTGCATCGCCGGCGGCGGACTTGAACTCAATCAGGCGATCTATTCGCAGCGCGACGCCAACTTCCGTGGCGCCGAGTTTCAATTCCAGTACGATGCACTGCCAGTCTGGAACGGCATGTTCGGTATCGAGGGACAGTACGACATCGTGCGCGCCACCTTCACCGACGGCAGCAACGTGCCGCGCATTCCGCCGCAGCGCGTCGGCGGTGGAATCTATTATCGCGATGCGAACTGGTTCGCACGCGTCAACCTGCTGCACGCCTTCGCGCAGAACGACGTCAGCGGCGTCGAGACGTCAACGCCAGGCTACAACCGCTTGCGCGCCGAGTTGAGTTACACGACGAAACTACCGAAGACCGACTGGTGGGGCGCGCAGCAGTTCACCTTCGGCGTTGTCGGCGACAACCTCCTCAACGAGGACATCCGCAACGCGGTTGCTTACAACAAGGACCAAGTGCTGATGCCCGGCCTCGGCGTGCGGATTTTCGCGAATGTGAAGTATTAGGTTGTTCTTTCGTCATGGCCGGGACATAGGCGAGCGAAGCGACGCCGTTCTTCGAACGGCTATGCCCGGCCATGACGCGAAACATATCCGGATATTGCTCAGCCTTGCGCCGATGCATCCCGCGCAAATCGCCAGTCCGGACGGATCATGCCGGAGACGTTGTCGAAGGCGCCATCCACCAATTCCTTCACCAGCAGGCGGCGGCGATCCACCGGCCCGGGCATATCGGCGCGGCCGAGCGGGATCATCTTGAAGCCGACGCGGCTGTAGTAAGCCTCGTCGCCCACCAGCACGACCAGCGTGTGGTCCTTGGCCTTGGCATCGGTGAGCGCGCGGTCCAGCAGCGCACGGCCCACGCCACGGCTGCGGAACGGCGGCTCGACAGTGAGCGGCCCGAGCAGCAGCGCCGGCATATCGCCGATGCACACCGGCAGTTGCCGCACCGAACCGACCAGCAAGGTGCCGATGCGGGCAGTGAACGACAGGTCCAGCCGGTGATCGACGTGCTCGCGCAGCCGGTAGGCGCTGAGCACGAAACGTCCCGGCCCGAACGTGCGCTCCAGCAGACGTTCGATCGGCTGCGCGTCGTTGGCCACTTCCGGCAGGATGGTGAGGGACAAATCACTCATGTCGACGCGCGAGATAGCATCTGGCATCGACGCGGTCCATGGCGACGGTCGAAATTCACGGCCCCTAAATCCAGGTGGGCGACGACGGCATCCCGTCGATCACTTCGGCGATCCGCCGCCGGGTCCCCTTGGTGGTATCCGGCGGCAAGGCATCCGGCGCGAAGAAGCCGCAGGCGACGATTTCGCGGTTGGGCTCCGGCATCCGGTCCTGGGTGAAACGGCGGATCACATAGACCGCGACGTGATCTCGCCGCGAGACATGGCTGTTGAAGAATACCCCGTGCAGGACCGGCGCCTCGAACACAATCCGCCCTTCCTCGCGCAACTCGCGCCGCAACGCCTCGTCGACGCTCTCGCCGACCTCGACCCCGCCACCCGGAAGGTGCCAGCCGGAGATGTAGCTGTGCTTGACCAGAAACACGCGGCCGGCATCATCCAGCACGACGCCGCGCACACCCATGGTCATGCCGCGCGCGAACCGCCAGTAAAGATGGAAGACGCGGCGCAGCGCCGGCTCCAGCCGCCGCCGCAGCGTCTTCGTCTTGTCGACATCTTCCACGCGGCGCCCTCTTGATTCTTTCCGCTCTCCCGTCATTTTGCCCCAACCACTCCGGTTGTCACAGCGGGCGAGAGCGATCGTGAAGCAGTTTTCCAACCTCACCGAGCGAGAGATCCTGGCGCTTGCCATCTCCAATGAAGATGAGGACAGCCGGATCTACCGCGATTTCGCGGAGGGGCTGGCGGAGCAGTTTCCCGCGTCAGCGGCGGTCTTTTCCGGAATGGCCGAAGAGGAAACTCGCCATCGCGGCGCGCTGTTCGATCTTTATCGCGAAAAATTCGGCGAACACCTGCCGCTGATCCGGCGGCAGGACGTCAAGGGCTTTATCAAGCGCAAGCCGCTCTGGTTGATGCGGCCGCTCGGCCTCGACGAGGTGCGCAAGTACGCTGCCACCATGGAAATGGACGCCGGACGCTTCTACCGCAAGGCGGCCGAATCCACCCGTGACGCGTCGATCCGCGAGTTGCTGCTCAAGCTGTCGGAGGACGAAGATCGCCACGAGGCGCTCGCCGAAAGCCTCGCCGAAAAGCATTTGACCACCGAAGCGCGCGCCAGCGAGGCCGACAGCGAACGCCGCGCCTTCATTCTGCAATATGTGCAGCCCGGTCTGGTCGGGCTGATGGACGGCTCGGTCTCGACGCTGGCGCCATTGTTCGCCGCCGCTTTCGCCACCCACAAACCGTTCGAGACGTTTCTCGTGGGTCTCGCCGCCTCGGTCGGTGCCGGCATCTCGATGGGCTTCGCCGAAGCGCTCTCCGACGACGGCGCGTTGAGCGGGCGCGGCTCGCCATGGATTCGCGGACTGGTGTGCGGGCTGATGACGACGCTTGGCGGCCTCGGCCATACCCTGCCCTACCTGATCCCGGACTTTTACGTCGCGACCGTGCTGGCGGTCGCGGTGGTTGTGGTCGAGCTTGCGTTGATCTCCTGGATTCGCCATCGCTTCATGGATACGCCATGGTTGCAGGCGACGTTCCAGATCGCGGTCGGCGGCGCGTTGGTGTTTCTGGCGGGAATCCTGATAGGCAGCGCGTGATGACGGCCTATGTGTTGGCACACCTCTCCGATCCGCATCTGCCGCCGTTGCCGGCGGCGCGGCCACACGAACTAATCGGCAAGCGCGCGCTCGGCTATCTCAACTGGCAGCGCAACCGCCACACCATCCATCGCCGCGAACTGCTCGACCTGCTGGTGTCGGACCTCCACATCCAGCAGCCCAACCACATCGCCATCACCGGCGATCTGGTGAACCTGGCGCTGCCGTCGGAATTCGCGCCGGCGCGCAAGTGGCTGGAAAGCATCGGCTCGCCGGAACAGGTGACGATCATTCCCGGCAATCACGATGCTTACGTCCACACAACGCAGCATCGCTTCGCTGAATCATTTGGCGAGTATCTGCGCGGCGATGGCGCAAATGCGAGCGATGCCATCGTCTATCCGTTCGTGCAGCGCCGCGGGCCGCTAACGTTGATCGCAACATCAACGGCGGTGCCAACCGCACCGTTCATGGCCACCGGCCGTCTCGGCGCCGCGCAACTCGCGGCGCTCGACCGTATACTATCCGCGCTTGAAAACGAGCCGACGTTTCGCGTGCTGCTGATCCATCATCCACTGCGCGCCGAGCATCACGGCCGTTACAAACGCCTGACCGATGCGGATGCGCTGCTCACCTTGCTGAAACAACACGGCGTCGATCTCATCCTGCACGGCCACGATCATGTGCATTCGACGATGTGGTTCGACGGACCGCGCGGGCGCATTCCCGCGATCGGCGTGCCCTCCGCCTCGGCGGTCGCGCACGGCCATCATCCGGCGGCGGCTTACAATCTGTTCAAGATCGAGCACGACGGCGCGCAATGGCGCTGCGAGCAGAGCGTGCGTGGCTGGATCGAAAGCAAGGGAATCCGCGACATCCGCCGCGTCGTCCTCATTCCGCCGCAACGCTGATCAGAAGCTGCGCAGCGCCGCGAACAACGCGAAGCCGAACAGCGCAAGGACACCCGCGAGAAAACCAAACGCGAAAGTCCAGATGCCGCTACGGCGCGGCTTCACGGGCTGCTCCGTCACCTCCGGCAACGGTGTCGCCACCAGCGCGTGCTCGCGCTCGACCATGCGGCGCGCGACGTAATCCGTCACCGCCTGCACGATCACCGCCGGCGTATGCGACTCTGCCAGCACCTTGCGGCCGAAGCGGGTGTCCTGCACGAAACGATAGAGCCGCTTGTCGCGTCCCATCGCAACATGCGCGACGACGTCGATCCACAGCCGCGGCGTGTCGCCCTGGCTGATGCCGCGATCGAACAGGTCGACGCGATCCGGAATCTCTGCGAATAACGGATCCAGTTGTTCGTTGAGAATTTCGAGCCGCGCCACTTCGGCATCGCGCAGATCGACCACGACGCCGGTGCGGTCGGCGGCCTCGATGCGCGCCTGCCGCAAGGCATCGCGCAGCCGAATCGGCTTGGCGCTGGCCGCTGCAGTCGAGCCGATACTCTGTACGTCGGACATGGTCGGCAGCCCTTGTTCCCGGAATCCGTTCCGTGCGGTTAATCTATCAGTAACCATACGTGGAAAAAAGGCCGTCTGCGATCAATGGGTTGGCATCGACGCGAAGAGCGCCACCGGTGCCTCCGAAAAGCGGTGGCCCCACCCGAGGTTCGGATGGGGCCACTTGGTTTTAGTATGTATCGATCCGGAGTGCGCGATCAAGTCGACGAGCGACGCGGTTCCTCGACGATGGAAAAGCGGACACTGCCACGATGGCGGTTTTCTTCCGAGACCTGCTTCCAGCAGTCCTCGGCCTCCTGCCGGGTCTTGAAGGGCCCTTTGACCTGGGCCGAGCCTTCCACCAGCTTGTGGAAATTCATCGAGCCGAATTCGCCCCCGATCACCCAGAAGAGAGAGCCGTCCGACATTGGTGCCTCCTGTTATTCATCGCTCGCGCCTCATGATCGAGGCGATGTCTCGTCGCGATCTAATCGCATTGCCGCGCTTTGTCATGCAAATTCCGCAACCGATTTTGGCACGGACTGCCGAACACGATTATATCAGTCCGATGAAAATCCGAACGGAACGCTGAGTCGACGGTAATCGTCGGGTAGCAATTCGCGGCCGATCGGAAGTTCGGATCGCGCCGCGCATGTCGGGCGATGACAGACGCGACACGCGATGCCCACCGGCGTCGGCGCGTCCGCACGCGGGCCGGTCTCGCTGCTGGTGTAGATCAGTTTTCCGGCGTACTCGGCGGCGCAGCCAATGGCGATGGCGCGCTCCACGCGCGCGGCACCGAATGAACCGCCGCCAGCGGTGACGGTACGGGCAATGGAGAAAAACCGCTGGCCGTCCGGCAACTCCAGCCATTGCGTCACGATCTGACGCGGCGTCTTGAACACGCCGTGCACCGACCACAACGGACATCCGCCGCCATGTTTGGCGAATGGAAAGCCGGCACCGTCGAGCAGCTTGGAAATATTCCCTGCCGGATCGACGCGGATCAGGAAGAACGGAACCTTCTCCGCGCCCGGCTTTTGCAGCGTCGTGATGCGATGCGCGGTCTGCTCGAAGCTGGTTCCGAACTGCCGCGCCAAAGCCTCGACGTCGTAACGCCGTGCCTCCGCGGCCTTCGCAAAGGCCGAATACGGCATGATCAGCGCCGCTGCCGCATAACTTGCGAGCGAGCGATGGGCCAGCAGCCGCGCGCTCGTGGTGGTGAACTGGCCCGCTTTTAGTGCGGTCCCGATTTCGTCCTCGAATTCCAGATAAGCGAGTTGCTGCGCCAGTTGAAAATTGAAGCTCGCATTGTCGAGCGAGTCGTCGAACAGGATCTGCTTGCGATGCCGATCCAGCCGCCGCACCGCGCCGAGCATGACCTCGGGCGGCAGCTGCCGCACGTTGAGGTTATGGCGGCTTTTTAACCGCTCGATAAACCAGCTTTCCGTCGCGGGCTCGCGTGAAATGCGCTCGGCCGCGTCGTCGAGGTCAGCGAAATTGTTGCGCCGTGCGGCGAGAAAGCGTCGCACTTCCGCGACCGGATCGCTGGCATCGATGCCGCCGCCGCCCTCGGGCGATCCGGACCCGGTCAACCCCGGCCCCTTGCGGTCCGCCAGCGCCAGTTGTTCCTCACGATAGGCGGTGTAGAGCCGCAGGAACGCCTCCGCCAATCCCGGATAACCGACCGCGATGTCGCTGATTTCCAGCGGCGGCATGTCGATGTCGGCGAACATCGGCTCCTTAAGCACTGTCTGCATCCGCGCCGCGTGGTCGGCGCCGCCGTCGCCCGCGAGATTGGTCAGATCGATCTTGTAGGTGCGCGCCAGACGCAGCAGCATGTCCGCCGTCACCGGCCGCTGATTGCGCTCCAAAAGCGCCACGTAAGGCGCCGAGATATCGAGGTCGGCCGCCATATCGGCTTGCGTCAGGCCACGTTCGCGCCGCAACCGGCGCAATCGCGGCCCCATGAAGATCGAACGGGCAGTCTGCGTTGGCATGGCGGTTCACCGGCCGAGTTCCATTGTAAATATATTACAGCATTACATGAGAATATTGTAAAGCCTGACAAGCTTTCTTCGCAACCTCTGGCGAGCGTGGGAATTTTCCGCAAATAAAGGCCCAAGTTCACATCAGGAGCCAGTCATGACCTATCAAGCGCGCGGAATTTCCGACGGGATTCAACTCCCGGCGTCCTATCAGAGCCAGATCGCGGCGGCGGAAGCCCTGCTCAAGGACAAGCCGACCTGGAACGGCGTGACCACCGAGGCTGTCGCCCGGATGCGCCTGCAGAACCGCTTCAAGACCGGCCTCGATATCGCTCGCTACACCGCGGCGGTGATGCGCGCCGACATGGCGGCTTACGATGCCGACCCAACCAAGTATACCCAGTCGCTGGGTTGCTGGCACGGTTTCGTCGCCCAGCAAAAGCTGATCTCGATCAAGAAGCATTTCGGCGGCAAGACCGATCGCCGCTACCTCTACCTCTCGGGCTGGATGGTCGCCGCCCTGCGCTCCGAATTCGGTCCGCTGCCAGATCAGTCGATGCACGAGAAGACCTCGGTGCCGAAGCTGATCGAAGAGCTCTACACCTTCCTGCGTCAGGCAGACTCGCGCGAACTCAACGACATCTTCCGTCAGCTCGACGCCGCACGTGAAGCCGGCGACAAGGCCAAGGAAGCGGCGCTGATCGAGAAGATCGACACCTTCCAAACACACGTCGTGCCGGTCATCGCCGATATCGACGCGGGCTTCGGCAACGCGGAAGCGACCTACCTGCTCGCGAAGAAGATGATCGAAGCCGGCGCATGCGCCCTGCAGATCGAAAACCAGGTGTCCGACGAAAAGCAGTGCGGCCATCAGGACGGCAAGGTGACGGTGCCGCACGAGGTCTTCCTGGCGAAGATCCGCGCCTGCCGCCACGCCTTCCTCGAACTCGGCGTCGACGACGGCATCATCGTCACCCGCACCGACTCGCTGGGCGCCGGCCTGACGCAGCAGATCGCCGTCAGCCACAAGCCGGGCGACATCGGCGACCAGTACAACGCCTTCCTCGATTGCGACGAAGTCGACGCGTCGAAGATCGGCAACGGCGACGTCATCATCAGCCGCAACGGCAAGCTGCTGCGTCCGAAGCGTCTGCCCAGCAACCTGTACCAGTTCCGTCAGGGCACCGGCGCAGACCGCTGCGTGCTGGATTGCATCACCTCGCTGCAGAACGGCGCCGACCTGTTGTGGATCGAAACCGAGAAGCCGCATATCGAGCAGATCGCCAGCATGGTCGATCGCATCCGCGAAGTCGTGCCGAACGCGAAGCTTGCCTACAACAACTCGCCGTCGTTCAACTGGACCCTGAACTTCCGCTGGCAGGTCTACGATGCCTGGAAGGAAGAAGGAAAGGACGTCAGCAAGTACAATCGCGCCGATCTGATGAAGGTGGAATACGACGACACACCGCTGGCCCTCGAAGCCGATCAGCGCATCCGCACCTTCCAGGCGGATTCGGCCAAGCGCGCCGGCATCTTCCACCACCTGATCACGCTGCCGACCTACCACACGGCCGCGCTGTCGACCGACAACCTGGCGAAGGAATACTTCGGCGAGCAGGGCATGCTCGGCTACGTGAAGAACGTTCAGCGTCAGGAAATCCGTCAGGGCATCGCCTGCGTCAAGCACCAGAACATGGCCGGCTCCGACATCGGCGACGACCACAAGGAATACTTCGCGGGCGAAGCAGCCCTGAAGGCCGGTGGCGCCCACAACACGATGAACCAGTTCGGCTAACGAGCTGCTTTCAACAAATCGCGATCAAGACGAATGCCCGGCCGCAAGGCCGGGCATTTTTATATGCAAATGCGGGACATATGCTTCCGTCATGGCCGGGCTTGTCCCGGCCATCCACGTCTGTTTTGGTGGTGTTCGGCAAGGACGTGGATGCCCGGCATAAAGCCGGGCATGACGATGGAATGGATTATCGATCGCGGAGGGCAGGAAGGCCGATGCACATCAATTTCAGAACGCTCGCAATCGGCCTGGCCGCTATTGTCCTTTCCTCCCCCGCCCTCGCGCAACGCGGCGCGAGTTGTCACAACGGGATGAGCTTTCCGCAGTTTCTCGCGTCACTGAAGCAGGATGCGGTGAAAGCCGGTGTCTCGCAGCACGCCATCGCGGCTGCGTCGCCCTATCTTGTCTATGATCAGGGCATCGTCAATCGCGACCGCGGCCAGCGCGTGTTCGGCCAATTGTTCACCGTGTTCGCCGGTCGCATGGCGTCGGAAAATCGTCGCGTGCGTGGACAGCAGTTGATCAAGACTTATGCCGCAGCCTTCGCGCGCGCCGAGAAGGAGTATGGCGTTCCGCCTGCGGTGATCGCCGCGTTCTGGGCATTGGAAAGCGATTTCGGCGCGGTGCAGGGGAAACTCTCAACGCTGCGCTCGCTGGTGTCGCTGGCCTACGACTGCCGCCGCGCGCAAATGTTTCACGACGAGACCATCGCCGCATTGAAGATCATCGATCGCGGCGATCTCACGCCCGCCGAGATGATCGGCTCATGGGCCGGCGAACTCGGGCAGACGCAATTTTTGCCGCAGCACTATTACAACTACGCGGTCGACTACGATGGCGACGGTCATCGCAATCTCCTACGCAGCGCGCCGGATGTGATCGGCTCCACTGCCAACTACATCGCCACCGGCTTGAAGTGGCGACGCGGCGAACCGTGGTTGCAGGAGGTGCGCGTGCCGCAGAACCTGCCTTGGCAGGAGGCCGACCTCGCCATCAAGCACCCGCGCGCCAAATGGACGCAATGGGGCGTGACGTCGGCGGATGGCCGTCCGTTGCCGAACGACAATCTGCCGGCGTCGTTGCTGTTGCCGATGGGACGGCACGGCCCCGCCTTCCTCGCCTATCCGAACTTCGCCGCCTACACCGAATGGAATAACTCGCTGATCTACGCCACTACGGCGGCCTATCTCGCCACCCGCATCGCGGGGGCCGCACCGATGCACAAGCCCTCCGCACCGATCGCACAACTGCCGTTCAACGACATCAAACAGCTTCAAACGCTGCTGACAAAGCAGGGCTTCAATGTCGGCAAGATCGACGGCGTTCTCGGCCAGCAAAGCCGCACCGCCGTCAAAGCCATGCAACTCAAGTTTGGGCTGCCTGCGGATTCGTGGCCGACCGCGGAATTGCTGGCCCGGATGCGCGGGCCGTAACATTCAGCCAATTTTCTCTCCCATCGCGACGGGCCCGAAAACAATCATACTGAGCGCACGATTGTCGCGATGAAATTTTTCCGTTCGGAACGCTGCGTCAAAATTTAGATGCATCGGCATTGAATTTTCCGGCCGGCATGCGCAAGTTGGATGGACCAACATTTCCAACCGACAACCGGACCCCGCCCATGAGCAACGCGACGAAACTTTTCGAACCCTACAAGCTCGGCCCAAATACGCTGACCAATCGCACCGTGATGGCGCCCCTGACGCGCAATCGCGCCGTCGCAGGGCTGGTGCCGAATCCGCTCGCGGTCGACTATTACAGCCAGCGCGCCTCCGCCGGCCTGCTGGTCACGGAAGCCAGCCAAGTGTCGCAGCAGGGCCAGGGCTATCAGGACACGCCCGGCATCTATTCCAAAGAGCAGATCGCGGGCTGGCGTCAGGTGACCGATGCCGTTCACGCGCGCGGCGGCCACATCTATATCCAGCTCTGGCATGTCGGACGCATCTCGCACGTGTCATTGCAGCCGAACAGCGGCGCGCCGGTAGCGCCGTCTGCGGTTCGCGCCAACACCAAGACCTTCGTCGGCGGAAAATTTGCCGAAGTGTCGGAACCGCGCGCGCTCGACCTGAACGAAATTCCCGGCATCATCGACAGCTTCAAACGTGCGGCAGCGAATGCCCGCGAGGCCGGCTTCGACGGCGTCGAGATTCACGGTGCCAACGGCTACTTGCTCGACCAGTTCGCGCGCGACAGTAGCAACAAGCGCGCCGACAATTACGGCGGCTCCATTGAGAACCGCGCACGATTGATGCTGGAAGTGGCGAAAGCCGTCGCCGCCGAGGCCGGCGCCGATCGCACCGGCATCCGCATCTCGCCGGTGACGCCCGCCAACGACGTCTCCGACAGCAACCCGCAGCCGCTGTTCGATCACATTGTCGATGGGTTGAATGCGGAGAAGCTGGTTTACATCCACGTCATTGAAGGCGCGACCGGCGGCCCGCGCGACATCGCTCCGTTCGACTACGCCAGCCTGCGCAAGCGTTTCAGCGGCACCTACATCGCCAACAACGGCTACGATCTGGCGCTTGCGAACAAGGTGCTGGCCGCGAACGAAGCTGACCTGATCGCGTTCGGCAAGCCGTTCATCTCCAATCCCGATCTGGTCGAACGGCTGAAGCGCGGCGCACCGTTGAACGAGCCGGACAAAGCCACGTTCTACGGCGGCAGCGCCAAGGGCTATACCGACTACCCGACCCTGGCGCTCGACGCCGCGCAGTAGTTCAGTACGTCGTCATGCGCGGACTTGATCCGCGCATCCATCTTCTTGAAACGATGGATTGCCGGGTCAAGCCCGGCAATGACGGACGAAAATGCACTGCACGCTTATCGCTTCGCTTGTTCTTTTGTCACAAGCGCCGCCGTCATCCACGCATCGAGTGCCGCGATCTCTGTGGTCGACATCTGCAATCCGAGTTTGGAGCGGCGCCACACCACGTCCTCGGCGTTTCGCGCCCACTCTTGCGTCATGAGATAATCGACCTCGCGCTCGGTCAGCGTCGCGCCGAACGTGAGGCCGAGATCGGTCAATGACTTGGCCCCAGCCAGCAGCTTCACCGCGCGGGTGCCATAGGCATGCGCCAGCCGGTTGGCATGGGCGGCGGTGAGGAACGGATAGTCTCGCGCCAATTGCCCGGCGAGTGCTGGAAACGCCGATACGTCGAGATCGCCGCCCGGCAACGGCGCCAACGCGGTCCAACCCTCGCGCGCCTTGGTGCCCGACAGATATGGCGCGAGGTGCTCCAGCGCCTCTTCCGCGAGCCGCCGATAGGTCGTGATCTTGCCGCCATAGATCGACAGCAGCGGCGCGCCCTCCGACGCATCGAGCGCCAGCACATAGGCGCGCGTCGCGGCTTTTGCTTCACTAGCGCCGTCGTCATAGAGCGGCCGCACGCCGGCATAGCTCCAGACCACGTCCTCCGGCTTCACCGGCGTCGCAAGATATTCGCCGACCGCTTCGCACAGATAGGCGATCTCTTCACGCGTCGCCGTCACTCGCGCGGGATCGCCGTGATAATCGCGATCGGTGGTGCCGATCAGGGTGAAATCGTTGCGATAAGGAATGGCGAACACGATGCGCCCATCACCGTTCTGGAAGATGTAGGCGCGGTCGTGCGCGTAGAGTTTCGGCACGACGATGTGCGAGCCCTGCACCAGCCGGACCTTGGCCTTGGCATCATCACCCGCGCCGTGCGCCAGCACGTCTTCGACCCAGGGCCCGGCGGCGTTCACCAGCGCCCGCGCTTCGATCACGCTGTGCTCGCCGGTTTCGGTATCCTCGGTGGTGATCCGCCAGATATTGCCATCGCGCACACAATGTGTGGCGCGGGTGCGGGTGGCAATCACGGCGCCGCGATCGGCAGCATCGCGCGCCGTGAGCACAGTGAGGCGGGCGTCATCGACGGCGCAATCCGAATATTCGAAGCCGCGCGTGAAGCGGCCCGGCTTCAGCGGACGGCCGACCTGGTCGCGGGTGAGATCGAGCGTGCGGGTCGGCGGCAACAGCTTGCGCCCGCCGAGATGATCGTAAAGGAACAGGCCGAGCCGCAGCAGCCATGCCGGCCGTAACCCGGCGTGATGCGGCAGAACGAAACGCAGCGGCGAGATGATATGCGGCGCGATCCGCCACAGCACCTCGCGCTCCATCAGCGCTTCGCGCACCAGCCTAAACTCGTAATATTCCAGATAGCGCAGGCCGCCGTGGATCAGCTTGGTCGAGGCTGATGATGTGGCGCTGGCGAGGTCATCCATCTCGCAAAGGAAGACCGAATTGCCGCGCCCGGCCGCGTCCCGCGCGATGCCGCATCCGTTGATGCCACCACCGATGATCGCAAGGTCGAAAATTTGGGACAACGAACGCTTTCCTGCCCGGCCGGAATCGCTGCAGCGCAGCCGCGCTACATTTCATACAGCGCTTTAGCTTCGAATATCAGTTAATCCCAGCAAAAAAGACCGAATATCGGAACCAGGCGCCCCTCTTCAACGGCAATGGCGCTTCCGAGTCAGGCGTTCAGGGGAAGGTCGGCCAACAACACGCCAGGATCCGCATCGATTCGGACTGTGAGGGCGATTGGGCAAGTGAGGGGATTTCGCTCACCTTGAGGCGATGACAGTTCAACGGCCCTCAGGCGGGCTTCGGTTCGAATCGCGTTCGCCGGCGAACCGCGCGGCAGCCCGTTCCGCATCGCGAGCGGGACGGAACA
>JAFKKL010000372.1 GCA_017305595.1 Hyphomicrobiales bacterium
CTTCGCCTAATCCCGCAGGCGTGAATGGGCTTCCTGCAATCGGCGAGTGGGAATGTGTGAGCCGGATCGCCTATGGAATGCCTGACATCTCCGGAAATGGTCGGGGGCGGTACGAGGGCAAGACCGTGGCCGTCCTTGGCGCGGGCCATTCCGCGATCGGGACATTGACCGATCTGGCGCGTCTTCGCGATGAGAATCCGGCCACCGAAGTCATCTGGCTTCTCCGAGGCACCGATCCGTCGAAGGCATTCGGCGGAGGCGTCAATGACAAGCTGGTCGCCCGCGGCGAACTGGGAGCGGCGTTTGCCGATCTCGTTGCCGACGGCAAGATCAAGGTGGAATCCGCTTTCGGCGTTACGCACGTCTCAGCTTCGGGGGAACGGTTGCGCGTTGGGGCAGGATCGGCCTGTTGCGGTCGCCATGTCATCGTCGATGAGTTGATCGTGGCGACGGGATTTAGGCCCGATCTCTCGTTCTTGAGCGAAATGCGGTTGCGTCTGGATTCCGCGATCGAAGCTCCCGTCGATCTGGCACCCTTGATCGATCCGAACGAACACAGTTGCGGGACGGTGCGCCCACATGGCGCCCGCGAACTCCGGCAGGATGAACCGGGTCTGTATCTTGCGGGCATGAAGTCCTACGGGCGCGCACCGACGTTCCTGATGATCACGGGATACGAACAGGTTCGTTCGATTGCGGCGGAAGTCGCTGGCGATCAAGAAGCCGCCGCCCGCGTCGAACTGGGGCTTCCGGAAACAGGCGTATGTACGCGGGGCGGCGTTGAGTCCGGCGTTGCGTCATCTGGATGTTGTGGCGGCCCGGCGCCCGCTGGCGTGAACGTTTGCTGTCTGGATGATGCCAACGCCAAAGCCGTTGGGAAATCTGGGTGCGGTTGCTCGTGAGGGGTGCCGCGTGAGCCAACGCCAGCTTCCGATCATTGTTGCCCTCGGGACCACGCAAACGCTTGCGTGGGCGTCGAGCTACTACCTCCCGGCAATCCTTGCCGATCCGATCGCCAAGGATCCTTACTCGATAAGATGGCGCTGCTGCTTACCGAGATCGCCAGCAGATGGAATTGGTCTGTTGCGCGCGAATGCAGGCCGCCATTATTCGTCGTTGCAGATCTAGCCGACGAGCGACTTACAGAGAGCCTACTTTGTCCCAGCACATGCCCATCTGATGGATATAGGGTGTTGACCTACGTCAAACTGACGCGAGCGCAGGACAGCTAATAGGGGGCTGTCTAAATCTGGAGGCGCGACATGATGACCCGTTGCCTAAAATGGCTGCTGATGGCCGGTGTCGCCGGTATTTCCGCCGGTGGGGTCCAGGCCCAAGATAGGGATGTCGGTAAGGCCGAATTTCAGTCTTCATGCGCAAGCTGCCATGGCGCGGATGGAAAGGGCAAGGGGCCCATCAGCGGTCAACTCAAGGTGCCGCCTGCCGATCTGACGCTCCTGACCAAAAACAACAACGGGGTGTTTCCAACGGCGACCGTCTATGAAACGATATATGGATCGAAGATAATTGCTGCCCACGGCACGCGTGAAATGCCAATTTGGGGGGAACGATTCAATCCCATTGCGAATCTGCCGCACGCTGTTGATCCGCCATATGATGCGTTGGACCCAGCGCGAGATTTGCGGGAAGTTGTCGTGAGAACTCGCATCCAGGCCGTTATCGACTATCTAAATCGTATTCAGCAAAAATAGCAGCCGACGAGTATGAGGTTACTGTCCACCGCAGTCGCGACATCGCGATACGATATCTGACGTGATCTCACAAATCATCTGGACCATTTATTCCTGCTCGCTTCAAGTCACGAAGTAGCTTTCGAACCAGACTGACATTGGTCGTTTGTAGCGCATGGTTGTTCCCGAACCTGTAGGCGTTAGCCTCCAATACGATCAGGCCGCTTCTTCCATCCGCAAGAATTTCCCGCTTCTTAAGTCGCTCGACGCGCCGTCTGACGGTTTCGAGCGGCAGGCCGAGGAAGCGAGAAAGCGCCGCGCGCGAGATGCCTAGTTTTATCGTGTCCGGTTCGATGGCGTGGATGCTGCCGAACCGTTTATCGAGCTCAGAATCTTTCATGACATTAATGACGTTTGCATTAAGAATTGCATGAATGATCAGCAGGTCGAGCGGATCGAAGTCATCGTAATGACGAAACAGTTCACTCATCGAAAGAAGGATGTAGGAGACGGAATGTCTTGAGACGGCTCGGATTAAATCGGAGTTCTTTTGCATGGCTTCTCAAGCGGCTGGGAGACGACTTTCCAGATCAGAAAGAGCGGGTTTTCCTACCCAAGATGGGTAAGAACTGCCTTGCGCCAAATCAAGGCCTGGAAGATTAGGGAAGTTACGAAGCGACTTTCATCTCAAGCGTTGCCGTCGATGCCTTCAGACCCGTCCTACGCCCCTAAACGAAAGGCGCGCCGTATCGAGTTTTCTCGCGGAGTTCCTGTGCAGATCGTTGGGCTTGATGGGACGTGGCGCCGTGACTGTCTAATGATGGATGTTGCCTTTGGTGGAGCGAAGCTAGTCATCGAGCCGTCCACGGACAGGTTGGTCTCGAAGGACTTTTTTCTGGTGCTCTCTACTACCGGTGCGGCATATCGGCGCTGCGAACTCGTTTGGAGCAACGGAGAGCAACTCGGCGTTCGTTTTGTCGAGTCCGTCGACAATTCTCCCAAGGCCAAACCCCCAAGTAAGGCATGACGTGATGACCTCGGAAACCAATGCAGAGGGACAAAGCAATCTCAAGAAGCTGAGCGTTGATCCGGTATGTGTGAAATGCAGCTCTAAAATGCGTTTTTCCTGTATCGAGCCCGAGCCGGGCAAGCCGGACTTCGAGCATCATGTCTATGAGTGCATCACATGCCGCAGCACTCAAAGTTTTGTCACCCCTCTTTAGGTTTCGATCCGGAATCTGTGCATCCGCCGCCACGGTGATCGAGCCGGATCACGTGGATTATTCCCGGTCATTGTCTTTTAGGGAAGGAGCGCTCCCCACGCGGCACCATACATCGGCATCAAT
>JAFKKL010000373.1 GCA_017305595.1 Hyphomicrobiales bacterium
CGGCGTCGTTAACCCGACCTTAACCACAAGCATATCATGGCGCGTGGGATCTGTCTTCAAAAAGGACAAAATATGGTTAACGCGCCACGGCCGACGGTATCACCGGCGCAGGTGAGGGCCGCTCGGGCTTGGCTCGATTGGAGTCAGGACGAACTTTCTGCACGTTCCGGAATATCGAAACGTACGATCGCTCGCTATGAATCCGGGACGACGCTGGCGCATCCGGAAACGCTCGATCTGATCCAGAACGTCCTTGAGGGCGAGGGGATTGTCTTTCAGTTCGTCGGCGGGATCGCAAAAGGGATTGGCACTCGGTAGTCCAAAACAACTGCCAAGTAATGGGCCTCAATGCGAGATTGAAGGTGGCGTGCAGACATCGTCGGATGTCCTCACCCGGTGCCGTATACCAGTCGATATCGTCAGCGGCTTCCTTCCAGGAAGCGAACGATCCGCCGTCCATCGATCATAGGCTTCTCGATATGAACTGCTGCCCATGATTCATCCCGAACAGGCGAGCGACCGGAACGGTCGCTCGTCGTTTGTTGAACATCGATGCGGGGGAATTTCGAAACCCAGAACTATTCCGCCACGCTCTCGAGTGAGGGCAACGCGGCATGTTGGGGCGGCTCCGGCACCTGACATCCCGTTGCGCAGCAGCGGCCGGGTTGTTTGGAGACGCGGCGACCTTCATCGAGGATTCCACGGTCGAGCAAGCCTTCCACCAACTCGACTTTCTCCATGACCGGATAATTCCGCCAGATTTCCCGCTTCATCGCCTCGGGTGAACCGCCGCCATGCAGGGAGATGACGGAATACCAGCCCGCTTCATGCGAGACCGTCAGGTCCTCAATGAAGCGCGCTACCTCGGCCCGTTGGTCGGCCGGGATGTCCGGCCGTCCGCCCATAACGGCGGCCAGCGACGCCTTGGTCTCCGGATTGTGGTCTTCGTCCGGGCCGGGCAGGGCGACGATCAGGCCGCCCGAGACGTAATGGGCGACCCGGTGCATGTCATAGATCTTCGTGGCGAGGAGTAGTTTGCCGATATTGGAGAATACGGCGTCCGGCATCACCGATCCGGCCGGGTCCTTCGTGCAGTAAACCGACGACGCAACGCCGCAGGCGTAGAAGCTTTCCGTGATGGTGATGAGTTCGACCATCGCCTCGCGAATGTGGGCGTGCCGATCGATGTCGAGTCCGTTGGCCTCGATCATCAGCGCGCCTGCGCCGATCAGGAGATCGCCAAATCCGGCGCGCGCACCGATGCAGGAGTGTCGATGATGCGTGGCATAGGACGTCGTGAGGAAGCCGCCTTCTTCGGTCTCGCCAGCCAGGAAAACCCGGTCATGAGGGACGAAAACATTGTCGAAAATTACGACGCCGACCGACTGACCGTACTTGGCGGAGAATTTTGCGGATGCCTCGCCGGGACGGCCTGCGGGACGGGCGATGATCGTGACCCCCGGCGCGTCGCACGGCACTGCGCAGCACAGCGCGAAGTCCTTGTCTTCAGGAACATGGGTGCGGCACGGCATGACAAGAAACTCATGCATATAGGGCGCACCGGTGACGATCGCCTTGGTGCCGCTGATGACGATGCCGTCCTTCCTGCGTTCCTTGATATGAACATAGACGTCCGGATTGACCTGCTTACCGGGGCGCTTGGATCGATCACCCTTGGCGTCGGTCATCGCCACGCCGAGCGTGAGGTCCTTGTCCTGAACGTCGTGGAGATAGGCGAGGAAACGCTGGCTGTAATCGGTTCCGTGACGGTCGTCCGTCAGCTTGGTCGATTGATAGAGACCATTGAGGGCGTCGTCAGTGAGATAACGCTGGGCGCATCCGGACGTCTTGCAGACCAGCCGCACGGCCTCGAGCTTGAACAAAAGATCCTGCGACGACTCGTTGATGTGCAGCATCCGGTTGACGGTCTTCCCGGACGTACCCTGGCACGCCGTCATGATCGGGACGTGTTCCTGGCGGAGGGCAAAATCGTAGGTGACGCCGACCCCCGCGATGCCGGGGGCGAGCAAGGGCTCATCAGCCACGCTCTCCACGGCGTTACCGTTGACAAACACGCGCGGCTTGTAGGCGCGAAGGGATTCCCTGTAGTCGGCGGCCGACATCAGCATGGCGCTTCTCCCTCTTGTTCGATAAATCTAACAATGTTAAAATATCTAACAATGTTAGATTTGCTGTCAAGCAAGATTCGAGAAGCAGATGGTCGAGAAGCAGCGAAGCCGACGCGAGGCAGTCAGCGAGCATAAGCGGGAACTAATTTTGGATGCCGCAAAGCAGGTATTCGTCAAGGAAGGACTGGAGGGCGCCAGCCTCAGGGCGATTGCGGTGCGTGCCGGATATACGCCTGCCGCGCTCTACTTCCATTTCGAATCCAAGGAAGAGATTTATGCCGAGGTTCTGAAGTCCTCCTTGGCGTCATTGGGAGTCACCGTAGATCAGGCGGTCGCGCGAACCCGGACGCCGGAACAGAAACTGAAGGCCGCGGCGATGTCGTTCTTTCGGTTCTATGCAGAGAATCCGCGTGACCTCGATCTCGGTTTTTACCTCTTTCGCGGAGGTATGAAGCCCGCCGGACTTGGGCATGATCGGGACGAGGTTCTCAATACGGCTCTCGAATCCGCGCTTCGGCCGATCGCCGAAGCCGCCATTGAATTGGGAGTCTCGCGACAGAAGGCCAATCTCCTGATGGTCGATTGCTTCGCCCATGCAACGGGTCTTCTATTATTGCTGCACACCGGTCGCATCCGGATGTTCGGAGCCTCGGCGCCGGATCTGATGGAGCGTTACGTAAAGGATCGGATCGCTCATCTGACGGAGGAGTAACGCCAATGCTCACTATCGACCCTAAACGTTCGATTCTCCTCGTCATCGATTTTCAATCGCGACTGATGCCCGCCATCCATGGCGGCGACGTTGCCGTGCGCAACGCCAATCGTCTCATCGAGGCGGCAAAGTTGTGCGATATTCCACGGCTCTTCACCGAACAAAATCCCAAGGGCCTCGGATCGACCGTCGAGG
>JAFKKL010000058.1 GCA_017305595.1 Hyphomicrobiales bacterium
GGCTCGGCGCCGTCAACCTGCGCGCCGAGGAAGAACTGCGCGAGGTCGAGACCCAGCATACCGGGCTCGCCACAGAGCGAGACGATCTGGTCGAAGCCATCAAGAAGCTGCGCACCGGAATCCAGAGCCTCAACCGCGAAGCGCGCGAGCGTCTGCTCACGTCGTTCCAGACGGTCAACGAGCACTTCAAGCGGCTGTTCACTCAACTGTTCGGCGGCGGTGAAGCGGCATTGCACCTGATCGAAAGCGACGATCCGCTGGAAGCCGGGCTCGAAATCATCGCCAAGCCGCCGGGCAAGAAGCCGCAGTCGCTGTCGCTCCTGTCGGGCGGCGAGCAGGCACTGACCGCGATGGCGCTGATCTTTGCGGTGTTCCTGACCAACCCGTCGCCGATCTGCGTGCTGGACGAAGTCGACGCGCCGCTCGACGACCACAACGTCGAGCGGTTCTGCAACCTCCTCAACGAGATGACCAGCGTGACCGAGACCCGTTTCGTCGTCATCACGCACAATCCGATCACCATGGCACGCATGAACCGACTGTTCGGCGTCACCATGGCCGAGCGCGGCGTCTCGCAACTGATGTCGGTCGATCTCGATGCCGCGGTGGAGATTCTCGACCAGCACGTGGCGTGATGCTGGCCTCCCATAAGGAGGCGGTTCAAACACTCAAACCTTTTTCGTCATGGCCGGGCTTGTCCCGGCCATCTACGTCTTGACTCGTTGCCATCGTCCTTGGAAGGAAGACGTGGATGCCCGGCACATAGGCGAGCGAAGCGACGCCGTTCTTCGAACGGCTATGGCCGGGCATGACGATTTTCGTGTTGCGAATTTCGCGCTGCAAATGGCATCCGTCCCGGAATGATCTCCCCCGACCTTCCCGCCGCGTTGCGCGCCGTGCTCGAACAGCAGGCGCATGGCCTGTCGCGTGGCGACGCCGCCGCGCGCGCGGCAACCATCTCACGCACCTATCGCGACGGCGGCAATTCCGGGACGATTCGCAATGACGCCGATGCACTGGCCTATGCACTGGCGCGGATGCCCGCGACCTATGCCGCTGTCGTCGCCTGTCTCAATGCGCTGACGGACGCGCGCGAGGACTTTCACCCTGAAAGCTTGCTCGATATCGGCGCGGGACCCGGCACCGCGACGTGGGCGACGTTGCAAGCCTGTCCGTCGTTGCAGCGTGTGAGCCTGATCGATGCCAATGTTGCGCTGCGTCGACTGGCGCTGACGCTTGCCGCAGAACAGATGCAGGGCGCTCCCCTCGACTACCAGCAAGCCGATGCGCTCTCGGGACTCGCGGCGATGCCGGAGGCAGATCTGGTGATCGCTAGTTACATGATCGGAGAACTGACGGAAGATGCTCGCGCCGCTTTCGCCACCGAACTGTGGTGCAAGACACGCGACACGCTGCTGGTGATCGAGCCCGGCACACCGGCCGGCTATGAACGCATCATCGCGCTGCGCGCTCAATTGATCGCACAAGGCGCGCACGTCATCGCGCCCTGTCCGCACGAGCGCACCTGTCCGCTAGACAAGCCGGACTGGTGCCACTTCGCGCAGCGACTCGCCCGCTCGCGCGCGCACAAGCAGATCAAGGGCGCAGAGTTGCCGTTCGAGGACGAGAAATTCAGCTATATCGTGCTCGCGCGTGACGCCGTCACACAGCGACCGGCGCGGATCCTTGCACCGCCACTGGTCACCAAGGCCGACATGCGCCTCAAGCTGTGCCAGCCTGACGGCACCGCGAGCATTGCGAGCGTGCCCCGCCGCGACAAGGCTGCTTATGCGCGCGTGCGCCGGCTGGGATGGGGCGACACCATGCCTTCCGCGGAGACCGATCCGCCCGGCCTATGACGGCCGCGTAAACACGTAGATCAATCCGGTCAGCATCAGCAGTGCCACCGCTGCCGTCAGCCACGGCCCGGGATGACTACCGAACCAGAACAGCGCGAAACCGATCGCCATGCCGCCGAGCGCCATCAGCTTGGCTTTCATCGGAATCGCACCGCGCTCCCGCCAGTTGCGCAACAGCGGACCGAATTGCCGGTGCTGCAACAGCCAGTTTTCCAACCGGGGCGAAGATCGCGCGAAACAGGCGGCGGCGAGAATGAGGAACGGCGTGGTCGGCAGCACCGGCAGAAACGCGCCGATGAAACCCAGCACCACGAAGCCGAGGCCGAGCGTCAGATAGACGCCACGCATCAGCCTTGGCGTGACCGGGCGCGTCGGCCCCTCGTCCCGTGCTCCGGCAACAAATGGCTGCCTGTCCGCGATCATCCGCCTCTCTTCCTGCCGCGTCACACCCGATGCCCCACGTCTGCTTCACACAGAAAAACCCGGCGGACAATTTGAACATTTCTAACGGTCACCGCGACCAAGAAGCGCCGCCCCTAGCGGCCCCTGCCATTTGCGACAAACTTCGTCTACGGTGGGCGCCCTCACGTCATCCTTTCAGGAGCCTTTTCCCATGTCGACCGGCTGGATCGTCCTTGGCGTCATCGTCGTCCTCGCCTTCATCGCCTTTGCCGCCTACAACCGACTGGTCGCGCTGAGCCAGCGCGTCAATCAGGCGTTCGCAGACATCGACGTGCAACTCAAGCAGCGTCACGACCTCATTCCGAACCTCGTCGAAACGGTGAAAGGCTACGCCCAGCACGAGCGCGGCACCCTCGACGACGTCATCAAGGCCCGCAATTCGGCAATGGCAGCGCAGGGTCCCGCGCAGGTGTCGGCGGCGGAAAACCAGTTGAGCGGCGCGCTCGGCCGGCTGATCGCACTGTCGGAGGCTTATCCGGACCTCAAGGCCAATACCAACTTCCAGCAGCTGCAAACCGAGTTGTCCGACATCGAGAACAAGATCGCCGCCAGCCGCCGCTTCTTCAACAACGCGGTTCAGGAATACAACACCGGCATCCAGCAGCTTCCGGCGGCGCTGTTCGCGGGTGCGCTTGGCTTCACCAAGAAGGATTTCTTCGACCTCGGGGAGACCCGCACCCAGGTCGAGCAGGTGCCCTCGGTGAAATTCTGAGCCGTCACTGCGAGCGAAGCGAAGCAATCCAGAAGCCGTAACACCAGACTGGATTGCTTCATCGCCAACGCTCATCGCAATGACGGAATAACGTTCCGTAACCCGGCACACGCCCATGGCAGCCTACGGTCTCTATACGCACATCGCTTCGAACAAGATGCGTTCGATGCTGTTGCTCGCCGGGTTGTTCGTCCTCGTCTATGTCATGGTGTTCGCCGGCGCCTTGCTGGCGGAGGTGCTGCGGCATAGCAACCGCGCTGTCGACTACTACCTGAACGCCGCATGGCGCGATATGTATGCGGCGATTCCGATCGCAACCATCGGCGCGGTGGTGTGGATCATCGTCGCCTATTTCTTCCATCAGAAGATCATCGATATGGTGACTGGCGGCCGCGACGTGACGCGGGCCGAACAACCTCGCCTCTACAATCAGTTGGAAAACCTTTGCATCTCGCGCGGCATCCCGATGCCGAAGCTGAAGGTGATGGACAGCCCGGCGCTGAACGCCTTCGCTACCGGGCTCAATCCCCGGCAATATGCCATCACCGTCACCAGCGGATTACTCAACAATCTCGACGACGCCGAGGTCGAGGCGGTGCTGGGCCATGAACTCACCCACATCCGCAACGGCGACGTGCAGTTGATGGTAGTGGCGGTGATCATCGCCGGCGTCGTCGGCTTCTTCGGTGAACTGTTCTTCCGCATCTTCTTCAACAACGGCATTCGCTTCGGCGGCGGCCGTTCGTCCTCGGACAGCGATCGCAAGGGCGGCGGTGGCGGCGCGATCTTCGCGGTGCTGATCGCGGTGGCGCTGATCGCGCTGGCGTGGATCATGTCGCAGGTGGTGCGCTTCGCACTGTCGCGCTCGCGTGAGTTCCTCGCCGATGCCGGCTCGGTCGAACTCACGAAAAATCCCGACGCGATGATCTCCGCGCTGCGCAAGATCGAGAACCGCGGCGAACTGCCGGGCGCGACCTCGGCGGTGATGGAAATGTGCGTCGACAATCCGCGCGAGGGATTTGCCGACCTGTTCGCGACGCACCCCTCCGTCGACGCGCGCGTCAAGGCGCTGGTGAAATTCGCCGGCGGTCACGATCCCGGCCCGCTCGCGCTGCCGGAAGACGAAGCCACCGCAGAGGACACCACTGACGCGCCGACGCATGGACCATGGAGCGACGAACCGGCGGCGCCTGCCCCACCCGCGCCGGGCGGACAATCCAATCCCCTGCCCAACCCGCTGCCAATTCCTGGCCCGATTCCAGGCCCTTGGGGCCGCCATTGAAGACCGCGTCTACGACGCGCGCGATTGTTAACCCACTTTGACGGGATTAACGTTATCGGCGGCGGCGACGATTGGAAATCTCCCTCGTTTCTGCCATCTTCGCGCGCAAAGTCAGCGCAGGATGGGACTGCGGTGCCCCACCAAGGGGCTATCCGCAATGGGGACACGGGTGTGAGCCTTCATACCCGCTTCAAAAACAGCGCATAAGGGAATGTCATGGCGAAACCAGCAGTGATTGTCGTGGGTGCGGACAAGGGCGGCGTCGGCAAGACCACCGTGTCGCGTACGGTGCTCGATTATTTCAGCGCCAACAATGTCCCGACCCGGGCCTTCGACACGGAATCGCCGCGCGGCACGCTGAAGCGTTTTCACCCCGACATCACCGAAATCGTCGACATGACGTCGACGGCCGACCAGATGAAGATCTTCGATACGCTCAACACGGCCGCGCCTTCGGTGACCGTGATCGACGTTCGCGCCGGCCTGTTGTCGCCCGCGCTGGCCTCATTGCGCGACATCGGCTTCCTTGATGCCGCCAAGTCCGGGCAGATCACCTTCGCCGTATTCCATATCCTCGGCCCGTCGATCGCCTCGCTCGACGAGATCGCGGAAACCGCCAACTTCATGGATGGCGCGAAGTATTTCCTGGTGAAGAACTTCATTAACAACACCAGCTTCTTCGAGTGGGATCAGGCGACCTACAACTCTTACTTCCACCGCATCAAGGGTGCCACCGAACTGACGATTCCGAAGCTCAACGAAATGGCGTTCGAGCAGGTCGAAGTCGCCTCGGTGCCGTTCCTGCAATTCGTCGCCAACAAGGGGCCGAAGGACGAAGCGGCAAACTACTCTTTCGTGCTGCGCGGCTATGTCCGCCACTGGCTCGCCAACGTCTGGAGCGAGTTCGACCGCATCAAGCTGACCGACATCGTCGGCAAGGAGAAAGAGAAAGACAAGGCAGCAGCCTCGACCGACAAACCGGCGGCCAAGGCAAGCGAAAAATAGCCAGTCCCCGCGCGCAAGGGGCTGGATCGGGCGCGAAAATTCCCTGATATAGCGCCATGCGTCGCACGCCCGCCTATATCATCTGCTCGCCGCGACCGCAGGTCGGCAAGACGCTGATCGCGCGGCTGTTGTCCGAGTTTCTGTTGCTGCAACGGGGCGGCGTCATCGGCTTCGACGTCAATCTGAAAGAGCCGACGCTGCTCGATTTCCTGCCGCGCACGACGGAAACCGCCGAAATCGATGACACCTTCGGCAAGATGGCGCTGATGGATCGCCTGATCCTCAACGACGGCACCGCCAAGGTGATCGACCTCGGCTTTCATGCCTTTGATGAATTCTTCAGGATGACCGGCGAGATCGGCTTCTTCAAGGAAGCCGCACGGCGCGGCATCGTGCCCATGGTGCTGTTCGTTGCCGACAGCGACCGGCTGTCGATCCGAAGCTACGTGACGCTGCAAACGACGGTGCCGGCCCGCGCCTTGATCACGGTCGACAACGAACACGTCCTGCGCGGTGAGATGCCGGCGGTTTTCGCTCAAGGGCGGCAGTTGAAGTTGCCTGCGCTGCCGGCATTCCTGAATACTTACATCGACCGCACGTCGTTCTCGTTCACTGGCTTCTTGCGCGGGCAGAGTGACAGATCGAGCGAATTGCACCAATGGATTCGCGACGCCTATTTCAGCTTTCGCGAACTCGAACTGAGTTTATTGCTGCAAGGCGGGTGACGAGGCTCTCAATCTCGTCATGGCCGGACTTGTTCCGGCCATCCACGTATTTCTGCAGCGGCGTTGATGCTAAGACGTGGATCACCGGGCCTTCGCCGCGCCGAAGGGGCTACGGCCCCGCAGGCGGGACAAGTCCGGTTATGACGCCGACATATCGGGCGGCTCAGTCCTTCGCGTGAAACCTGCCTCTTAATGCCCGTCGAACTGCATCAGCGTGCGTACCGGCACGTTCATGCCGCGCAGCTTCTCGGCGCCGCCGAGGTCCGGCAGATCGATGATAAAACAGGCGGCGCAGACCTCTGCGCCGATCTGGCGCAGCAGCTTCACCGCACCTTCCGCGGTGCCGCCGGTGGCAATCAGGTCGTCAACCAGAATGACGCGCTCGCCGGGCGCGATGGCATCGACATGCATTTCCATTTCGTCGGTGCCGTATTCCAGCGCATAGGCCATCCGCACGGTCTGATGCGGCAGCTTGCCCTTCTTGCGGATCGGCACGAAGCCGGCCGAAAGCTGATGCGCCACCGCGCCGCCGAGGATGAAGCCGCGCGCCTCGATGCCGGCCACCTTGTCGATCTTCGAGCCGGCCCACGGATGCACCAGTTGATCGACCGCGCGACGGAACGCGCGCGCGTCGCCGAGCAACGTCGTGATGTCGCGAAACAGGATGCCCGGCTTCGGATAATCCGGAATGGTGCGGACAGCAGCTTTCAGATCGTCTTCAAGGACCATGGGACCCTTCCCCTCAGCCAATTACGTCGTCATGCCCGGCCCTGTGCCGGGCATCCACGTCTTCCTCGCACTATTTCGAGTCACGCAAGACGTGGATGACTGGAACAAGTCCGGCCATGACGGGTAACCGCCGCCACGATCTTCCGATTCAACTTGCATTCTGCCCCAAGCGGAACGCGTTCTCGACGATGCGCAGGCCCACCTCGCCGCCGAGCGACATCAGCGACTCCGGGTGAAACTGCACGCCGCCGACCGGTAGCGTCTTGTGTTCAATCGCCATCGCCACGCCGTCGTCCGTCGAAGCAGTGACCTGCAAGACGTCCGGCATGCTGTCGCGTTCGACATACAGCGAGTGATAGCGGCCGATGGTGATTTCGTTCGGCAGACCGTGCATCAGGGTGCCGCCGCGCACCGCGACCCGTGACGGCCGCCCATGCGCGGGCTGCGCCAATTGCCCGAGCTGGCCGCCGAAATATTCGCCGATCGCCTGCACGCCAAGGCAGACGCCGAATACCGGCAGCTTCTTCGCAAGCGCGGTGTCGATGGTCTGTTTGATGCCGAAATCCTCCGGCCGTCCCGGCCCCGGCGACAACACCAGCAGATCGTAGCTACCGCCGTTCAGCATCGCCTGCGCGTGCTTGTAGCGCGTGACGCTGACTTCGGCGCCGACCTGCCGGAAGTAATCCGCCAGCATGTGCACAAAACTGTCGTCGTGATCGATCAGCAGCACGCGCTTGCCCGAACCGGTGGCGTCCGGCGCAACGCTCGAGAGCGGCTTCGGCGGATCGCCACGCAATGCCTGAAACAATGCTGCCGCCTTGGTCTGGCACTCACGATCTTCCGCCGCCGGATCGCTGTCGAACAGACAGGTGGCGCCGACGCGCACTTCGGCCAAGCCGTCCTTCATGCGGATGGTGCGGATGGTAAGGCCGGTGTTGATCGAACCGTCGAAGCCGACCACGCCGAACGCGCCGGCATACCAGCGCCGTGACGAGCGCTCGTTATCCTCGACGAACTGCATCGCCCATTTCTTCGGCGCGCCGGTCACCGTCACCGCCCATGCGTGGGTGAGGAACGCATCGAGCGCGTCGAAGCCGGGACGCAGGATGCCCTCGACGTGATCGACGGTGTGGAACAGCTTCGAATAGGTCTCGATCTGCCGCCGCGCCAGCACCTTGATCGTGCCCGGCATGCAGATGCGCGCCTTGTCGTTGCGGTCGACGTCGGTACACATGTTGAGTTCGAATTCGTCCTTCTGCGAATTCAGCAGTTCGCGAATTTTCTCGGCGTCGCCGATGGCGTCGGCGCCGCGCGCGATGGTGCCGGAGATCGGACAGGTCTCGATGCGACGGCCATCGGAGCGCACGAACATTTCCGGCGATGCGGAAACGAGAAACTCGCCGTCGCCGAGATTGACCAAGCCGCCATAGGGGGACGGATTGATGCGGCACAGCCGTTGGAACACTTCCGCCGGCGTGCGTTCGCACGGTTCGCCGAACAGTTGTCCCGGCACCGCCTCGAACAGATCGCCACGCGCGAACGACGCCCGCGCGGTCTCGACCGTCGCCTGATACTCGCCCGGCGCATGATCGGTGAAGCCCTGCCGACCGCTCTTGGCGTAAACGCTTTCACCGGTGTCGGTCGGCAAGTCCTCGGTGGATTGGCCGTTGTAAGCGAATTCGAAATTCAGGGTGACGCCGCGACCGGTGGCACGATCGTAGGCCAGCAAGCGATCCGGAACGAACAGCACGATGTCGCGCTGGTCGGCCTCGCGTGCGCGCCGCTGCACCAGGTCTTCCATCTGGAAAACGAGATCGTAGGCGAATGCACCGTACAGCCCGAGTAGCGGATCAATCGGCGAAGCCAGCACCGCGACGATGGCGCGCACCAGCGACATCGCGCTGGCGCGGCGAGTGCGCTGGTCTTCATCGACCGGCGCTTCGCCGCGCAGGATGTTTCCGGACAGCAGCGTCGCGGAGGTCTCGGTGATCTCGAACGCAGGATCGCGCAACGTCGCGCCGAGAAACGCCACCAGCACCTCGCCCCGCGCGTTGAGCGCCTTCAGCACAAAGCGCGTGCCCACCGTCTCCAGCGCCAGCGGCGGATCGGCGAAGCCCATGTCGAAGCTCTCATAGCGCCGCGGCGCCGTAGTACCAGAGGAGAGCACAACGCCACGGCGGCGGTCGAGCAGATCGATCAGGTGATCGAGCGCCGCTCCGCCGGTGAAGTGCGTCACCGTGCGCGAGACATCGAGGCCACCGGCGGTACGGTAGCTCGCCTGTGCGGGAAGCAGAAAGACGGTCCTGTTCATGGCATCCTCTTACGAAACTTGCCGAAGGAGCGCCACACAGGACAGGGATGCCGGATCATGAAAAAGGCCGCCGTACTGCGAGGCGACCTTGACGATTGGGAAAAACGAAATCGCACTGGCCACCTTCAGGAGGTGCGCCACCACAGACGGCTCTGGGACACGGTGCTCATGGCCGGCAAATCACCACGCCGGCGCCGCGGCGTCAAGCACCCTTCACGTCGTCCCCGCGCAGGCGGGGACCCAGACGCCGTGTCGCTCATGATGCAGGGAATGATCATGATATTTGGCTGGCCGCCGCCTCCACGATGACCGTCAGGGATTCTGGGTCCCCGCCTTCGCGGGGACGACGATTTCCATGAAAATCTGCCCGCAAAGCGAGTGCTCGGTCAGCCAGTCAGGACAGACCGGCTGCCGCTGCGTCCCAGGTCAGGATGGTGAAGTCGAGATCGCCGACGCCCTCCTCGATCACGCTCCAGCCGAGTTCCTCGTAGAGCGAGCGCCGCAACGGCCGCGCAGTGAGATAGACTTTTGGGACACCCAGACCCAGCGCATAGCGCGCGGCGTGGGCGATCAACTGCCGGCCGATGCGGCGCGAACGGAATTCCGGCTCGATCCACACCGCAGCCACCCATGGCGAATACTGTGGTCGCTCATCGAGGTCAGAGGCGATCACCGACGCGGTGCCGGCAAACACGGCTCCTTCATGGGCAACGAAAGCGCGCGGCATCCCCCTGGAGGCAAGTCCCTCCTTCATCTGCTCGGTGATATAGTCGAGCGGCACGCCGTGCGGCTGCCACCAGGCGCGCCAGATCCGGTCGGCGATCTGATCGAAGAATTCCGGACGTGCGCTCAGCGGCGAGATGGTGACGCTTGTGACCCGTTCACCCAAGATGCGTCCTGAAGAATTCGGCGGCGCGGCCCCATGCCAATTCCGCCGCCTCGCGGTCGTGCACCGCGGCGCGCTGTTCGTTGACGAAAGCGTGGTCGGCGTCATAGCGGAAGAACTCGACGCTCTTGCCGGCAGCCTTCATGCCCTTCTCGAAGGCATCGACCACCTGCGGCGTACACCAGTCATCGCGGTTGGCGAAGTGTCCTTGCAGCGGCACCCGGATGTCGGACGGCTTGGCGGCCTGCTCCGGTGGAATGCCGTAGAACGCCACCGCAGCGCTTAGCTCCGGCAGTTTCGCTGCGCCGATGATCGTCACCGCGCCGCCGAGACAGAACCCGGTCAGTCCTACCTTCGCGCCGTTGCGCGACAGATACTGCGCGGCGCCGCGCACGGTCTGCGTGGTCGCATCGATGAAATCGAGCGAGCCCATTTCCTTGTTTGCGGCTTCGGTGTCGTGATACGGCACAAGCACGCCGTTATAAAGGTCGGGCGCCAGCGCGTCGAAGCCGGCCAGCGCGAAGCGGTCGGTCAACGCCTTGATGTTCTCGGAGAGTCCCCACCATTCCTGGATCACGACGACGCCGGGCGCATTGCCACGCGCAGCATTGGCCAGATAGCCCTTCGCTTCCTTGCCGTCCGGGCGTTTGAACGTGATGCTGCTTCCCATGATGTCCTCCATCGTATCGTCAACGCTTGATCTGGAACCATTGTGTCCGCTACGGCGCGACAAGGCAATGATCCTGACGCTTCACAATCGGTTAGCTAAAGCCGTCGCCGGCGCGTCTCGCAATGACATGAAACGGGAAGGCATTGACTCAACAAAAAAGCCCCCGCAAAGCGGGGGCTTTTCGTATTGCCGTGCACTTACGCAATCAGTGCGCGTTGGCCCAGACCTTCTTCTTGGTGAAGTAAAGGAGGCCCGCGAAGATGATGAGGAAGATCATCACCTGCATGCCGAGGCGCTTGCGCGCTTCGAGATGCGGTTCGGCCGCCCACATCAGGAACGTTGAGACGTCGTGCGCATATTGCGCAACGGTCTGCGGCGTGCCGTCGTCGTAGGTGACCTGATCGTTCGACAGCGGCTTCGGCATCTTGATGGCATGACCGGGGAAGTACTTGTTGTAGTACGCACCCTCGGGAATGGTCACGCCGGCCGGCGGATTATCCGCATAGCCCTGCAGGATCGCATCGATGTAGTTCGGCCCCTGCTCCTGGAACTGGGTGAAGAAGTCGAAGATGAACTGCGGAAAACCACGCTCATAGGACCGCGCCTTGGCGATCAGCGACAGGTCCGGCGGAGCCGCACCGCCGTTGGAGGCACGAGCAGCGTTCTCGTTCGGGAACGGCGCCGGGAATTTGTCGGCGACGCGGCCCGGACGCTCGAACATCTCGCCGGCATCGTTCGGTCCGTCCTGCACCTTGTACTCGGCCGCGACTGCCGCCGCCTGCGCTGGGGTGAAGCCCGGTCCGCCTTCATCGGCAAGATTACGGAAGTGCACGAGATTCATCGAGTGGCAGGTCGCGCAGACTTCCTTGTAGACCTTGTAGCCGCGCTGCAAGGCGCCACGGTCGAACTTGCCGAACGGGCCGGCGAACGACCACGAGAGCGACGGCGGGTTCTCGGAGTGATCCGCCGCCTTGGCCTGCTGCACACCACCGGTGAGCAGCGCGGCACCAGCCAGCAACGCCACCGCGATGGAGGCTACCGCCTTCTTGCCGGACTTCGCGAGCACGTCGTCGGCGATCGAATTCGGCACCGCGCGCGGCGTCTCGATGCGGCTGAGGATCGGCAGCACGATCAGGAAGTAGGCGAAGTAGCAGAACGTCAGGATGCGACCGACGGTGACGTAGACACCTTCAGCCGGCTTGCCGCCGAGCCAGCCCAGCAGCACGCAGATCACGACGAAAATCCAGAAGAACTGCTTGGCGAGCGGACGATAGCGCAGCGAACGGGTCTTGGCGCTGTCGAGCCACGGCAGGAAGGCCAGCACGATGATCGCGCTGAACATCGCGATGACGCCGCCGAGCTTGCTCGGGATCGAACGCAGGATCGCGTAGAAAGGCAGGTAGTACCATTCGGGCACGATGTGCGCCGGGGTCACCCCCGGATTAGCCTGAACGTAGTTCTCCGCATCGCCGAGATAGTTCGGCATGTAGAAGATGAACCATGCGAAGAAAATCAGGAAGCAGGCCATGCCGAACCCGTCCTTGATGGTCGCGTAAGGCGTGAACGGCACAGTGTCCTTCTCGGTCTTCGGTTCGACGCCGGCCGGGTTGTTCTGACCAGCGACGTGCAGGGCCCAGACGTGCAGCACGACGACGCCAGCGATCACAAACGGCAGCAGGTAGTGCAGCGAGAAGAAGCGGTTCAGCGTCGGGTTGCCGACCGAATAGCCGCCCCACAGCAGCGTCACGATGCTCTCGCCGACATAAGGAATAGCGGAGAACAGGTTGGTGATAACGGTGGCGCCCCAGAAGCTCATCTGGCCCCACGGCAGCACGTAGCCCATGAAGCCGGTGGCCATCATCAGCAGATAGATGATGACGCCGAGGATCCAGAGCACTTCGCGCGGAGCCTTGTACGACCCGTAATAGAGACCGCGGAACATGTGGATGTAGACCGCGATGAAGAACATCGACGCGCCGGCGGCGTGCATGTTGCGCAGCAGCCAGCCGTAGTTGACGTCACGGACGATCGCTTCAACCGAGTTGAAGGCCATATCGACATGCGGCGTGTAGTGCATCGCGAGGATGATGCCGGTGACGATCTGAAGCGCCAGCATCATCGAGAGAATGCCGCCGAAGGTCCACCAGTAGTTCAGGTTGCGCGGCGTCGGATAGGCCACGAACGAGGAATGGATGAGGCCGCCGATCGGCAGGCGCGTTTCCAGCCATTTCAGAAAGCCGTTTTGTGGCTGGTAGGTCGAGGGTCCGCTCATGATGCGATCCTAGAAATTATGCGGCAGCGCTGTTGAAGAAGGCTATGCGAAGAAATTGCAAAAGCCGGCATCAACCAATCTGAACCTTGGTGTCGGAAACGAACTTGTAGGGGGGAATCGGCAGGTTAGCGGGCGCGGGTCCCTGCCGGATACGACCGGAGCTGTCGTACTGCGACCCGTGGCAGGGGCAGAAGAAGCCGTCATAGTTGCCTTCGTGGGCGAGCGGAACGCAGCCCAGATGGGTGCAGATGCCGATGACCACCAGCCAGTTGTCGTGACCTTCCTTGACGCGTGCCTGATCGGATTCCGGGTCGGGCAGGCTGGAAATCTGAACCGCCCTCGCCTCGTCGATCTGCTTCTTGGTGCGGTTCATGATGTAGATCGGCTTGCCGCGCCAGAAAACCTTGATGTCCTGGCCCACAGCGATCGGGGACAGGTCGACTTCGATCGGCGCGCCGGCCGCGATGGTCGAAGCATCGGGATTCATTTGTGAAATCAGCGGCCAAACGAAAGCTGCCGCGCCCACAGCGGCAGCGGCTCCCGTAGCCACGTAAAGGAAATCACGGCGTGTCGGATCCGCCGAAGACGCTGTCGTCACGATTCCAAACCCTTTCTCTCCTGCAACCAGCCCCCTATCCCGGAAAGAGCCGCCAAAGCGGTCGGGACGGACTGCCGGCGCCCGCGACCCCCGCGGCGGCAGAATGTGACCGCATATCCCGCCCGAACGAGCAGAATAGACAGTCCAGAATCGTTCTATTGGCACCCTTGCCGATGGAGCGCAAGCCCGCTATCGGCTGAGCCGCGTGCAATGCACGAAAACCGCTGAATCCGGCGAAGATTTCCGTCGTCTCAGTGGTCCCGAAAGGACGACGACCCATGCAGATCGCGCTTTATCAACCGGACATTCCGCAGAACACCGGAACGATTCTGCGGCTGTGCGCTTGCCTCCGGGTCGATGCGCATATCATCGAGCCCGCCGGCTTCCCGGTTTCGGACCGGCACTTCCGCCGCTCCGGCATGGATTACCTCGATCAGGTCAGCATCACCCGGCACGATTCCTGGACCAAATTCGAGGAATGGCGCACGGCGTCAGGGGCGCGCCTGCTGCTGTTTACCACCAAGGGAAGCCACTCCTACCTTGATCACAGCTATGCGCCGACCGATATCCTCCTTTTCGGGCGGGAAAGCGCCGGGGTCCCCGAGGCCGTCGCGGACACCGCCGACGCCCGGCTCCTGATCCCGATCGCGCCCGGCCTGCGCTCGCTCAATGTCGCCATGGCGGCGGCGATGGCGGTGGGCGAAGCGCTCCGCCAGACCGAACCGACTATGCTGGAGACCAGCCGGTGAGCTATGCCGTCAAGGAAATCTTCCTGACTTTACAAGGCGAAGGCGCCCATGCCGGCCGCGCCGCAGTATTCTGCCGGTTCAGCGGCTGCAATCTGTGGAGCGGCCGCGAGGAAGACCGTGCCACGGCGGTCTGCACGTTTTGCGACACCGATTTTGTCGGCATGGACGGCACGCTCGGGGGCCGCTATGGCACGGCCGACGAACTGGCCGACACCATCGCCGCGCAATGGGCCGGAACGGCCGAGCGTTATGTGGTGTTGACCGGAGGCGAACCGCTGTTGCAGGTAGACGACGCGCTGGTCGCGGCGCTGCACGCGCAAGGCTTCACCATCGCCATCGAAACCAACGGCACGCTCGATCCGCCGGAGGGCATCGACTGGATTTGCGTCAGCCCGAAAGCCGGCGCGAGTTTGCGAATTCGCAAAGGTCACGAACTCAAACTGGTTTATCCGCAGGCCGAGAACCGGCCGGAAGATTTCGCGGGCCTCACGTTCGAGCGCTTCTCGTTGCAGCCGCTCGATGGTCCGGATGTCGTGGAGAACACCGCGCGGGCGATCGATTACTGTCTGCGCCATCCGCAATGGCGGCTGAGCGTGCAGACGCACAAGACGCTGGGGATCAGGTAGGGCTGAATTAAACGGTGCGTCGTCATTGCGAGCGCAGCGAAGCAATCCAGCGAACGAAAAAACGGGTTTCGTAAGATGTGGGAATTGACCAAGTCGTTTCATTTCGAGGCCGCGCACGCGCTGCCGGGGACGACGCTGGGCGAAGCAAGCCAGGAAATCCACGGCCACTCCTTCCGCGCCGAAGTGGCGATCCGCGGCACGCCGGACCCGGCGACCGGAATGCTGCTCGATCTCGGCCTGCTGGAGCGCGCGCTCGGCGACGTACGCAAGACGCTCGACCACAAGTTTCTCAACAACATCGAGGCGCTCGGCGCGCCGACGCTGGAGAACATCACGCGCTTCATCTGGGAACGCGTGCAGCACGCAGGCCACGTCACCCGCGTCAGCGTCTATCGCGACAGTTGCCAGGAATCCTGCACCTATTTCGGGCCGCAGACCTGAACGCCGTCACCCTGAGGAGCGCGCACTTGCGCGCCTCGAAGGGCGATGCAGCGATCCTTCGAGGCTCGCTTCGCTCGCACCTCAGGATGACGCGACCACGAACGCAGCAAAGACCAGGAGCCGCGCATGGACGTTTCCCTCATCGACCAGCACAAATCCTCCGCCCGTGCCTGGTTCGAAACCCTGCGCGACCAGATCTGCGCGGCTTTTGAAAAACTCGAGGACGATGCGCCCACGTCGCTCTATCCCGGCACGGCAGGACGTTTCGTCCGCACGCCGTGGGATCGCACTGATCATACCGGCCAACCCGGTGGCGGCGGCGTGATGTCGGTGATGCGAGGCCGACTGTTCGAGAAAGTCGGCGTGCATTGCTCGACAGTACACGGCGAGTTCGCGCCGGAGTTTCGTGCGCAGATTCCCGGCGCCAGTGAAGATCCCCGCTTCTGGGCTTCCGGCATCTCGCTGATCGCGCACATGCACAATCCGCACGTGCCGGCGGTGCATATGAACACCCGCTTCGTGGTGACGACGAAAGCATGGTTCGGCGGCGGTGCCGATCTCACGCCGGTGCTCGATCGCCGCCGCACGCAGGAAGATGCCGACACGCAGGCATTTCATGCCGCGATGAAGGGCGCGTGCGATGCGCACGCCAAGATCGCGCCCTACGACAAGTACAAGACTTGGTGCGACGAATATTTCTATCTGCCGCATCGCAAGGAAGCGCGCGGCATCGGCGGCATCTTCTACGACTGGCACGATTCTGGCGACTGGGACGCCGACTTCGCCTTCACCCAGGACGTCGGCCGCGCCTTCTTGAATATCTATCCCGACCTGGTGCGTCGCAATTTCAATGCCACGTGGACACCGGCAGATCGTGAAGAACAACTTATCCGTCGCGGCCGCTATGTCGAGTTCAACCTGCTCTATGATCGCGGCACGATCTTCGGCTTGAAGACCGGCGGCAATGTCGACTCGATCCTGTCCTCGATGCCGCCCGAGGTGAAGTGGCCGTAACGCTCGAACGTCGTTGCGAGCGTTCGCCCCGGCGTTACAGCTTGTGATCGCGCGCGAACCGCGCGGCGGTCTGATCGGCGATCGCGCCGAGCATATCCGACTCGCACGGAAATCCCGCCGCAAGCCAGGCATCTTCGGCCAGCGACAGCAGATGGCCCAGCGCCGGCCCCTCCGAAAAACCGCGCGCGATAAAATCCGATGCTTTCAGCGGAAACACCGGAATCGGCCAGCGATCCGGCAAAGCGATGAGGTGTTGCCAATAGGTCGGATCGGCACCCAGCCCCGCTCTCGCCCAAGCCAGCATCACACGATCGCTAAACCGTACCTTGCCGAGACGATACAGTCGCTTTTGCGCCGTCGCCTCGTCCATGCCGGCGAGCCGCCACCAGCGATGCCCCATCGAATCCAACATTTTGATGTCGCTGTTCGACAATCGCAGCCGCGTGCCTAGTCGCCGCGCATCTTCAGTGACTGCGACAGCCAGCGCGCCAAGCCGCAGCATCGCGTTAGGCTCAAGCCCGCGCAGTCGCTCGATCTCGATCATCGCGGCGAGCGTGGCCGGATAGGCGACCCCAATGAGGATCGGCAGCAGCAGGCCGCCGTCGCGCATCGCCACCACCGCATCCAGCGCGTTCTCGGCAACCAGTAGCTTGCGCATCTCCATGCCGATGCGTTCAGCGGAGAGTTGCGACAATCCCGCGCGCCCGCGAATGCACGCGAGATAACCGTCACGATCGAGATCGCCGACGCCGTACGCGGCCGAAAAGCGGAAGAAGCGCAGGATGCGTAGATAATCTTCCGCAATACGCCGGTCCGGATCGCCGATGAAGCGGACGCGCCGCTGCGCGAGGTCGGCAAGGCCGCCGACATGATCGTGGATCACGCCGGCCGCATCCACGGAAAGCCCGTTGATGGTGAAGTCGCGCCGCTCCGCATCGCGCACCCAGTCACGGCCGAACGCGACCGTCGCCTTACGGCCGAAGGTTTCGATATCCTCGCGCAACGTGGTGACCTCGAACGGTTGACCGTCGGCCACCAACGTCACGGTGCCATGCGCAATGCCGGTCGGCACGCTCTTGATCCGCGCCTCCGCGGCGCGCCGAACGACTTCCTCCGGCACGGCCGTCGTGGCGATATCGATGTCGCCCGGCGGCAAGTGCAGCAGCGCATTGCGCACCGCGCCGCCGACCACGCGTGCTTCCTCGCCGTCGGCATCGAGCAACGCCAGCACGCGCGCGGCTGGCCCGGAGGTCAGCCATGGTGCGTCGTGAAGCATTGCCGTCTCGGTCATTTTTCGGTTCCGGGCACCAGCTTGCCGTTCTCCAGATGCGCGGGAACGTAAGTCGAATGCGGCGGCGCGCCGGAGAAATGCGCCAGCAGGACAAGGCTAAGGATGGTGAGCAGGAACGCGCCGATTGCCAGCCTGATCACGACACGCAGCGGCCACGAATTCGGAGCGAACACGCCGGCCCGCGTCGCGAGCAAATAGGCCGCATAGATCGCGAATGGAATCAGGAAAATTCCGACTTCAGTCAAAACCGGACGGATCATGGCAAATAGATTCGCTCATACAACACCCGCAGAATGCCCGCGGTCGCGCCCCAGATATAACGTTCGGCAAATGGCATCGCGTAGAACGAACGCTCCGCTCCGCGAAATTCCCGGCTGTGAATCTGATGATTTTCAGGGTTCATTAAAAACGCCAGCGGCACCTCGAATGCGTCGTCGACCTCGCCCGCGTTGACATGCAGTTCGAAGCCGGGCTTGACCCGCGCCAGGGTCGGCAGGATGCGGAAGCCGAGCCCGGTCGCATAAAGATCGAGATAACCGATCGGCTCGATGAAGGTGCGTTCGAGTCCCACTTCCTCGTGCGCCTCGCGCAACGCCGCGTCGAGCGGCGAACGATCGGTCGGATCGATCTTGCCGCCGGGAAACGAAATCTGCCCGGCATGGCTGGAGAGATGCGGCGAGCGTTGGGTCAGCAGCACCATCGGCTCATCGCGCTCGACCACCGGAATCAGCACCGCCGCCGGACGCACCGGGTTCTCCTCGGAGATGATCTTCCACATCCGGTCGGTGCCCGCGTCACCACTGGTGGGGACGATATTGGGATCGGTCAACGCCGCCGGAACATTGAAATTCAGTCGTTCCTGCGCCCGATGGAAAAACTCATCGGAGCCCAGCCTGGTCACGGCCGGCTGCGCCGCCAGTATCGATTCAGTCAATGGGCGCCCTCACCTCGTCCGCATCCGCCATTTTGAAGAACTCGCCGGCGGAAACAACCCCAAACATCGGGCGGCCATCGACCATCCGCTCCTCGCCGAGTTCGACCAGATCGTAATAAAGCGCCCGCGTCACCTTGGCCCACAGATCCGCGCGCACGTGAAGATACGGCATCAATCCGTCATCCGGCGCGCGCTCGAACCGCAACTGATGCGCGCCGTCGCAAGTCACCCAATCGTCGACATTGGTGCGAAACTGCAATCGTTGTCCGTTCTCATCGGTTTCGACCCGCATCTCCACCGCGACAAACGGCGCATCGTCGACCTGAATGCCGACCTTCTCCACCGGCGTCACGAGAAAGTGCTTGCCGTTTTCGCGCTTCAGGATGGTGGAAAACAGCCGCACCAGCGCCGGGCGGCCGATCGGCGTTCCGAGATAGAACCAGGTGCCATCCCGGGCGATACGCATGTCGAGATCGCCGCAGAACGGCGGATTCCACAGATGCACTGGCGGCACCCCCCTGGTCCCGGGCGCGTTACCCGCAACGGCTGCATTCGCGGCGGACGTCAGCCCGTCGAGGCTGCGATTTGCGGTCTGCCCTTGCTTCGCCATGGTTTACTCCGAGGTTGGTCTTATCAGCCGCGGCCCACCGGACCATAAGCCGCGGCTCGCCGGAACGTGATACGGCCGCCACTCTTGTCTCCCGATAATATGGGGATAGTTCGATTCAAGAAATACGTGGCGTGGCCTGACGTTTAGCATGGTATTGAATGGCATCGGGGCGATGGCCGCGACAATCCGGAATGACATTCCGGCAAGGAGAGACGAATGGCTGGCGCAGACGGTGTCGAGAAGCTTGAAGACGTGATCGTGCGGTCGGCCGAACAGCTTGCCGGGAACATTCGCGCCGCGAAGACCGCGATCTCCAACGTGATCTTCGGGCAGGAACGCGTTGTTGATAACACGCTGGTCACCATTCTCGCGGGCGGCCACGCCTTGCTGATCGGCGTGCCCGGCCTCGCCAAGACCAAGCTGGTGGAAACGCTCGGCGTCACGCTCGGGCTCGACGCCAAGCGCATCCAGTTCACGCCGGACCTGATGCCGTCCGACATTCTCGGCGCCGAGGTGCTGGACGAAAGCGGAGGCGGACGGCGTTCGTTCCGATTCATCGCCGGTCCGGTGTTTGCGCAACTCCTGATGGCGGATGAAATCAACCGCGCCAGCCCGCGCACGCAATCGGCATTGCTTCAAGCGATGCAAGAACAGCATATCACCGTTGCCGGCGCGCGCCACGATCTGCCGAAGCCGTTCCACGTACTGGCCACGCAAAATCCGCTGGAACAGGAAGGCACCTATCCGCTCCCGGAAGCCCAGCTCGACCGCTTCCTGATGGAAATCAACGTCGACTATCCGGATCGCGACGCCGAGCGGCGCATCCTGTTCGAAACCACCGGCGCGGATGAAGCCGCCGCCAAGGCGGCCATGACGGTTGACGACCTGATCGCCGCGCAACGGCTGGTGCGGCGGCTGCCGGTCGGCGATTCCGTGGTGGAAGCAATTTTGTCTCTGGTCCGCTCTGCTCGCCCTGGCCCCGACAGCGGCGATCTCGGCGCGCTGATCGCCTGGGGCCCCGGCCCGCGCGCCAGCCAATCGCTGATGCTGGCGGTACGCGCGCGGGCGCTGCTCGACGGCCGCCTCGCGCCCTCCATCGACGACGTGCTCGATCTCGCCGAGCCGGTGCTGAAGCATCGCATGGCGTTGACCTTTGCGGCGCGCGCCGAGGGCCGCACCATTTCCGACGTGATCGGACAGTTGAAAACGCGGATCGGCTGATGGCGACGGCTAAGCAGCAGGTTTCAGGCGAGACGGTCGCGATCCGGCGCGCGGACGGCGAAAGCCGGACGCTCGCGGCCTCGCTGCCGCGTCTGGTGCTGGAAGCGCGCCGCATCGCCGCCAATGTCATCCACGGCCTGCACGGTCGCCGCCGCGCCGGGGCCGGCGAAAACTTCTGGCAGTATCGCCGCTTCGTCTCCGGCGAGCCGGCGCAAAACGTCGACTGGCGGCGCTC
>JAFKKL010000059.1 GCA_017305595.1 Hyphomicrobiales bacterium
CGCTGCCGCCGCTCAACGAGCAGCAATGGAACGAGGCGTTCGAGGGCTATAAGGCGATCCCGCAGTATCGCGAACTCAATTCCGGCATGACGCTGCATGAGTTCAAGACCATCTTCTGGTGGGAATGGAGCCACCGCCTGCTCGGGCGGGTGATCGGTCTGGTCTATCTGCTGCCATTCCTGTGGTTCATGTGGCGCGGCTTTCTGCCCGGCGACCTGAAACGTCGGCTGTGGGGCATCTTCGCGCTCGGTGCGTTGCAGGGTGCGGTGGGGTGGTGGATGGTCGCGTCGGGCCTGACCCAGCGCGTCGAGGTCTCGCAGTATCGGCTGGCGACACACCTGATGCTGGCGCTGCTGATTTTCGCGGCGATCGTCTGGACGTTGCGGCGGCTGTCGGAGCATGCGCGGATTTCAGGCGCTGCGCGGTTGAAGGTGACGAGCGCGGTGCTGCTCGGGCTGGTGTTCCTGCAACTCTATCTCGGCGCACTGGTGGCGGGCCTGCGTGCAGGCAAGGTGTTCAACACCTGGCCGCTGATCGACGGCGGGTTTATTCCGAGCGCGGCGCGATTGTTCTTCGAGCAACCGTGGTGGCGCAACCTGTTCGACAACACGCTGACGGTGCAATTCAATCACCGCATGGTGGCCTATACGCTGTGGGCGGTCGCGATCCTGCATTTGATCGACGCCATCCGTGTACGCGCCGACAAGGCCGTGATCAACGGCGCGTTGTGGCTCGCGCTCACCATGACGGTGCAGGCAACGCTCGGCATTCTGACGCTGCTGCATCAGGTGCCGATCTCGCTCGGGTTGGCGCATCAGGGTGTCGCCATCGTGGTGCTGACGCTGGCGATCGCGCAAGTCGAGCGGCTCAGTGTGCCGTCATCCGTGCGTGAGACGAAGATATCGCCGCTCACCGCCGGCGCGGCGCGCTGAGTGGAGCTATTCTAATTCTCTGGTCGCGCGGAAACCCACTATTTGCAGGGGTTATTTGCATTGTCGTTGCGATGACGATGTTGTGTGCCGGCGGTTTGCTTCCGCGCAACGTATTCGCGGGTTAGAACGAGCATCGTTTTTCGAGCTGTTCATCCGAGAGTTGAGACATGTCTAGCGCATTCATTCAAGCTGCGGTGATCCTCCTGCGCGAAGGGTTGGAAGCGATGCTGGTGATCGCGGCGCTCGCGGCTTACCTGACCAAGGCGGGCGGCGGCCATCGCGTCAAGTCGCTCTACGCGGGCGCGCTTGCGGCGATCGGCGTCAGTATTGTTGCGGCGTGGCTGTTCGCGCTGCTCAATTCAGGTCAGCACAGCGATCTGATGGAAGGCATCATCATCCTGTTTGCCGCCGCGCTGATGCTCTATGTTTCGGGTTGGCTGATGGTGAAGCAGGATCCGCACGGCTGGAAAGAGTATCTCGCCGCCAAGGCCGACAACGCATTGGCGCAGGATACCGCGTGGGCGGTGGCCGCACTGGCGTTTCTCGCGGTGTTTCGCGAGGGGGCGGAGACCGTGCTGTTCATCAACGCGCTTGCCACCACCGAAGGCGGCTGGAGCATCGGCTTGTTCGGCGGCCTTGCTGCGGCGACGCTCGGACTCGCGGTACTGTTCTACTTCATCAACCTGATCGCGCAGAAAATTCCGCTGCGGCCGCTGTTCATCATCACCTCGGCATTCCTGTTCGCGATGGCGATCAAGTTCATCGGCGAGGCGGTGCAGGAATTTCAGGAGCAGTCGATCCTGCCGTTCACGCAGGTCGCGGGCGCGGACTGGCTCTCCGCAATCGGACTTAATCCGACAGTAGAGGCGTTGTCACTCCAGTTGCTGGTGATCCTGTTCGCGCTCGCCACCTATTCGCTGGTGGTGCGCAACAAGCGCCTGACGCGCATCGACAAGGCTGCGCGGGCAGGGAAGGCGTAGGATGGAAACCGGAGTGATTTGCGTTTTTGACGGAAACACTCAGTTCGTCATGCCCGGCCTTGTGCCGGGCATCCACGTCTTGAAGTCCTGGCAAGGTCAAAGACGTGGATGGCCGGGACGAGCCCGGCCATGACAGTGGCTTTATTGCATAATGTTGGCGTTACGCCCGCAGCGCCTGATCGAGATCGGCGATGAGGTCTTCCTTGTCCTCGAGGCCGATTGAGAGACGCACCAAATCCGGACCGGCGCCGGCCTGGATTTTCTGCTCGTCGGTGAGCTGGCTGTGCGTGGTCGACGCAGGGTGAATCACCAGCGACCGCGTATCACCGATGTTGGCGAGATGCGAGAACAGCTTGAGGTTTGAAACGAGGTTGACGCCGGCGTCGTAGCCGCCCTTGAGCGTGAAGGTGAACAGCGCGCCCGCGCCCTTCGGCGAATATTTGCGGGCGAGGTTGTTGTAGCGATTGCCGGTGAGGCCGGCATAGTTCACTTCGTTGACGGCGGGATGCGTCGACAGCCATTCCGCGACAGCCTTGGCGTTGTCGCAATGACGCTGCATGCGCAGCGGCAACGTTTCGATGCCGGTGAGGAACAGGAACGCGTTGAACGGCGAGAGCGCCGCGCCGAGGTCGCGCAGGCCGAGCACGCGGCAGGCGATGGCGAAGGCGAAGTTGCCGAACGTCTCCTGCAACTTGATACCGTGATATTCCGGGCGCGGCTCGCTCAGGATCGGATACTTGTTGTCGCGCGACCAGTCGAAGGTGCCCGCGTCAACAATAATGCCGCCGATCGAATTGCCGTGGCCGCCGAGAAACTTCGTCAACGAGTGAAGAACGATGTCGGCGCCGTGGTCGATCGGGCGGATCAGGTAGGGGGTCGCCAGCGTGTTGTCGACGATCAGCGGCACGCCGGCCTTGCGCGCGACGGCGGAGATCGCCTCGATGTCGGTGACCGAGCCGCTGGGGTTGGCGAGCGACTCGATGAAGATCGCCTTGGTGCGCGGCGTCACCGCCTGCTCGAAGGTTGCGACGTCGTCTGGATCGGCCCACACCACGTTCCAGCCGAAGCTCTTGAACGCGTGCGAGAACTGGTTGATCGAGCCGCCATAGAGCTTGCGCGCAGCGATGAACTCGTCGCCGGGCCGCAGCAGTTGATGTAGCGCCGTGACCTGCGCCGCGTGGCCGGATGCAGTCGCCACCGCCGCCGTGCCGCCTTCGAGCGCCGCGACACGTTCTTCCAGCACCGCGGTGGTCGGGTTGCCGAGCCGCGTATAGATGTTGCCGAATGATTGCAGGCCGAACAGCGAGGCCGCGTGGTCGGCATCGTTGAAGACGAATGACGTGGTCTGATAGATCGGCGTATTGCGCGCGCCGGTGGTCGGGTCCGGCTGCGCGCCGGCATGGATCGCGAGCGTGGCAAATCCGGGAAGGCGGTCGGTCATTCTCAGGTCCTGTCTGCGTGAAAGGGCTCTAGCGGGCCGGCATGCTGCTGATCCAGCCGCGCGGCGTCAAGTCGGGCCGTGATGGCTGCGCGGATATGCTGCGTACCCTCATTCGAAGGGAATAGAATGGCAGCGCGCCACGGCTTTAGGCATTATTGTTCTTGTCGTCCTTGAGTTGCGCGGCGCGGTCCGCGGCATTGGTGCCGCCGCCACCGACGCTCACCCGGTTCAGCGAGAGCCGCATGCCCTGCGTGGGGACCGGTGCACGCTTCGAACTCAGCGTGCGCGAATTGACGCCCATCCAGGAAATCTCGGAGGAGAGCCGGCCGTATTCGATTTTCGGGCAGCGGTTCATCACCACTTGCAGCCCGGCGGCTTCGGCAAGCGCACAGGCTTCGTCGTTGCGGACGCCAAGCTGCATCCAGATCACCTTCGGGAGGGGATTGAGCGTCAGCGCATCCTTGACCAGTTGCAATGCCGCGTCCGAGTTGCGGAAGATGTCAATCATGTCGATGGGACGATCGATATCGGCGAGCGAAGCCACGAACGGTTTGCCCATCAGGCTCTTGCCGACTTGACCCGGATTGACCGGGATCATGTCGTAGCCGCGCTGTGCCAGATACTTGAACGCGAAGTAACTCGGCCGCACGTTGACCGGCGACGCGCCGACCATCGCGATGGTCTTCACGTTATTGAGGATGCCGCGGATGTAATTGTCGTCGTAGGTGTCGTGGTTCATATGTAACGCGATCATTTCGTAAGACGCCGGCGCGGATTGTGATGCGGACGATCAGCGATCCTGCCAAGTCGGTACGCGCTTTTCGACGAAGGCGCAAATGCCTTCCTCGGCGTCGCGCGCCATCATGTTTTCGGTCATCACTTCCGAGGCGAAGCGATAGGCGTCGGCGAGGCTCATTTCGACCTGCCGATAGAATGCTTCCTTGCCGATCTTGATGGTGTGAGCCGATTTGCGGGCAACCTGTTGAGCAAGTGCAATCGCGGCATCGCGTTCGGTGCCGTGAGCGACCACGCGATTGACGAGGCCGATATCCCGCGCGCGGGTCGCGTTCACCGGTTCGCCGGTCAGCAGCATTTCCATCGCCTGCTTGCGAGGGACGTTACGCGATAGCGCCACCATCGGCGTCGAGCAGAACAGCCCGATATCGACGCCGGGCGTGGCGAAGGTCGCTTGCTCGGAGGCAATCGCAAGATCGCAGCTCGCCACCAGTTGGCAGCCGGCGGCGGTGGCGACGCCTTGCACGGCGGCAACGACAGGTTTCGGCAGATGCACGATGCTTTGCATCATCGCGCTACAGGCGGTCATCATTTGCGCGAAGAACGCGCGGCCGCCATCGGCATCGGTGCGACGCGCTGTCAGTTCCTTCAGGTCGTGGCCTGAGGAGAATGCCTTGCCGGCGGCAGCAATCACCACGGCGCGCACGGCCTTGTCGGCGCGGACAGCGTCGATCGCGGCGTGAAGATCGGCGATCAGGGCTTCCGACAGGCAATTGCGGGCTTCGGGCCGGTTCAAGGTCAGCACCGCGACATCGCCGACCTGTTCTCGGAGCAGAATCGGAGGAGCGGAAATCGGCGCGCGAAGGGGTTGGGCAGTCATTGTCGTATCCATCATCTGGCGAGATGCGTCATCGTACTGTAACAGAGGGCGGCAAGCGAGAGTGAGGGGTAGCATGGCTGTTGCGAAAATGAGCGTCGCCGAATTGGAGGCGTTTCTTTTGAAGGAGTTTCCGCAAGCCGTCGGCATGGGGGACGTTTCGATCGAAAGCGCCGATGGCGCGACGTGTTTGGTGCGTCAGCAGTACAGCGAACGCATGCTGCGCCCCGGCGGCACCGTCTCGGGTCCGACACTGATGTTCCTCGCCGATCTGGCGATGTATGTGGTGCTGCTGTCCGCCATCGGCCCCGTCGGCTTGGCGGTGACCACCAATCTCAACATCAATTTTCTGCGGAAAGGCCAGCCGGGGCAGGACGTGCTGGCGGCCGCGCGGCTGTTGAAGCTCGGCAAACGCCTGGCGGTCGGTGAAGTGACCCTGCTGTCAGGTTCCTCGCCGGACCCGATTGCCCACGTCACATCGACCTATTCCATTCCAAATGCAGGCTGAATTTCTGGGTATCTAAATACCGTATTTATAAACCATTGAAATCATGGAAAAATATGATGCGGGCGGGCATTGACGTGATAGCCTCCGACCTCTAAAAGCTCGGCCTTGTCCGCAGCAATCGGCGCGGGCCCAATCCCTTTCAGGAATGTTCACATGAAGACGTTTTCGGCTAAGCCCGCCGAAGTCACCAAGAAGTGGGTGGTGATCGACGCCAGCGGTCTGGTCGTCGGCCGCCTCGCGACGCTGGTGGCGATGCGGCTGCGTGGCAAGCACCTCCCGACCTATACGCCTCACGTCGATTGCGGTGACAATGTCATCGTCATCAACGCCGCCAAGGTGGTGTTGACGGGTCGCAAGCGCGACCAGAAGGTTTACTACAACCACACCGGTTTCATCGGCGGCATCAAGGAACGCAGCGCGAAGTCGATCCTCGAAGGTCGTTTCCCGGAGCGTGTGCTGGAGAAGGCCGTCGAGCGCATGATCCCGCGTGGGCCGCTCGGCCGTGTCCAGATGGGCAACCTCCGGGTCTATGCCGGCGCTGAACATCCGCATGAAGCGCAGCAGCCGGAAGCCGTCGATATCGGCGCGATGAATCGCAAGAACAAGAGGGCCGCATAAGATGTCCGATACCATGCAGTCTCTCGATCAATTGGCCGCGCTGAAGACGGCGGCTCCCGACGCGCCGAAGCACGTCAAGAAGGTCGACAAGCAGGGCCGCGCCTATGCCACCGGCAAGCGCAAGGACGCGGTCGCTCGCGTCTGGATCAAGCCGGGTGCCGGCAAGATCATCGTCAACACCCGCGAGGTCGAAGTCTATTTCGCCCGTCCGGTGCTGCGCATGCTGATCCAGCAGCCGCTGGTCGCGGCGGCGCGGGCAGGGCAGTACGACGTGGTCTGCACCGTCACCGGTGGCGGCCTGTCGGGCCAGGCAGGCGCGGTGCGTCACGGCCTGTCCAAGGCGCTGACCCACTTTGAGCCGGATCTGCGCGGCGTCCTCAAGAAGGGCGGCTTCCTGACCCGCGACTCGCGCGTCGTCGAACGCAAGAAGTACGGCAAGGCGAAGGCCCGTCGTTCGTTCCAGTTCTCGAAGCGTTAACCGTGGTCCTGCGGGCCGCGGCCCGCAGACGATGGCTATGTTTTACGAAAGGGCGCCTGTACAGGCGCCCTTTTTGTTGTCGGTGCCATGATACTTTTCATTTGAAATGATTTTCGTCGAAAACTTGCGTGTGCATACAAACGGATTGCAAATTCGCGTCGCCTAAATTCCGCGGTGGCTGAGGATCTGGATTTCCCGACACAACCCCGCCCGCCGAATTGCCGGTCACGCCACGATGTCGCTCGATACTTCAACGCTTTATCTCGTGGCAACGCTGGTCGCCGCGCTCCTGGGAGCCATGCTGCTGTTCTTCGGACGGCAGGAGAACATTCCGGCACTGAAATGGTGGGGTGCAGCCTATGTGCTTGGCGCCAGCTCGATCGCTATATCGACGCTGACGAATTCGCTGCTGATCCAGCAACTGTCGCTCTCGTTGAATGCCGTAGGTTTCGCGGCGTGCGGCATGGTGTGGGGCGCTGCACGCGTATTTCACGGCCGCTCGCCCAATTTGCCCGGCATCGTGCTGGGCGCCTTCGTCTGGCTGGCGGCGCTCAGCCTTCTTGCTCCGATCACGCCGGCGATGCGGATGACGATCGGCGCCGCGATTGTCGCCGTCTACGCCGCCTTGACCGCGAGCGAACTCCTGACGGAGCGGCGCAAGGCGATGAAGCGGCGCTGGCCATCCTTTATCGTACCGGTGTTGCACGGGTTCGTGCTGATGCTGCCGATCCTGCTCGGCGATTATTTTCGTGGCGATGATGAACGGTTCGCGGACAGCGTCTGGGCAACGATTTTTGCGATCGAACTGGTGCTTTACGCCGTCGGCACCGTCTTCGTCATTTTCATGCTGGTGTCCGAGCGAACGGTACGGGCTCATAAAGCGGCGGCGTCGCTTGATCCGCTGACCGGCATCTTCAATCGCCGCGGCTTTGCCGAAGCGACCGCGCGCATGATCGAGCGCGAAGCGGATGCCGGACGGCCTGTCACCGTGTTGATCTTCGATATCGATCACTTCAAATCGATCAATGACCGGTTCGGCCATCCGGCGGGCGACGATGTCCTCTGCCGCTTCGCCGGCGTCATCACCAACACGTTGCGCATCACCGATCTCTGCGGCCGGATCGGCGGCGAGGAGTTTGCGGCGCTGCTGCCGTGTTCGATGGAGGAGGCGTTGCTGGCTGCCGAGCGCGTGCGTGAGGCGTTCGCTACGAGTGGAATCGTGATTGCGGAAACGCCGGTCGATACCACAGTAAGCATCGGCGTTGCTGGCGGGCCGGTCGGCACCGAACTCGATGTGCTGCTGGCCGCCGCCGATACCGCGCTCTATCAAGCCAAGCGCGGTGGTCGCAATCGCGTGCAGTCAGCATCGGAGGAGCCGGTGTCACTGGAGCAGGGGCGGCTCGCGATCGCAGGCCAGCCCGCGCACGCGGCATGAGCCGCGCCAGCGTCTGAACGGGATGCGCTAACCCGCCGTTTACCATTCCGACACTATGATTCCCGGTATGAACCCGGCACGTCACCAAACACCGAATGCAGCCCTGATGTCGCTCGAAGCTGCGGCAGTATCCGCACGAAGCGGCTTTGCCTGCATGTTCTCGACGTCGGATGAATACGAAACCGCACTGATCACCGAGCGTCGCGCGCAGGGCCGTTATGCCCAACCGCGCCGGAATTGGCCGATGGCCGCGTTCGTGGGTGTGGCGCTGATGGTCGCCGGCAGCGCGATCTGGCTGCTCTAAAGCGTTTTCGAGCGAAGTGGATCCCGGCTCGCGTCAAGAAAACGCGTCCAAACCGAGAATCTGGAGCCCGTTCCGATTCGATCGAACGGAAATGGCTCTGAGCCGATCCGACTTCAATACGCGGCGATATTGCGATAGATCGTTGGCCTCAACAAAAAGGCCAGCACAATGATCACTGAAATCGCCCAGATCGAAATCAAGCCCGGTTCGGAAGCGGACTTCGAAGCCGCCGTCGGCAAAGCGCGCGCGGAGTTCGGCAAATCGAAAGGCTTTCACGGCTTCGAACTGCATCGTTCGATCGAGAAGCCGCAGCGCTACCGCCTCATGGTGAAATGGGCGACGCTGGAAAATCACACGGTCGATTTTCGCGGCTCGGAACAGTTCGCCGCCTGGCGCGCACTGGTCGGCCCGTACTTTGCCTCGCCTCCCGACGTCGAACACACCGAAACGGTGGTGACCGCGAACGGTTGAGAGCAATCGGCGGAACGAAGCGTCATCCTGAGGTGCGAGCGAAGCGAGCCTTGAAGGATGGATAGATCGGGCCGTCGCCCTTCGAGGGCCGCTTCGCGGCCGCCTCAGGGCGATGGCTCTGAGTTCAATCCCGATGGATCAGGCTGTGGCCGTTTGATCCGGCCACAGGTGGTTCAGCACCACCTTGATGACCGCGATCAGCGGCAGCGCCAGTGCCAGTCCCCACAAGCCGAACAGCACGCCGAGGAAAATCTGCGCCGCGAACAGCGTGGCCGGTGGAATGCTGATGGCGTGACGCTGGATCAGCGGCGTCAGCACGTTGCCTTCAAGAAACTGCACCGCGAGATAGAGCCCGAAGGCGCTGATGATCGCGGTCAGGCCTGAACCGAGACTCGCCAGGACGATCAGGCATCCGGCGAGGATGGCGCCGACATTCGGAATGAACGTCAGCAGTCCGGTGATGAAACCCAGCACCAGCGCGCCGGGAATCCCGATCAGCGTCAGTCCGATCCAGGTCAGCAGGAACAGCGTGGTCATGGTGGCCATCTGGCCGAGCAGCCAGCGCCGCAGCGTCTCGCTGATGTCGTCGATAAGGCGCGTCGCTTCGGGCAAACGTTCTCTTGGCACGAAGCGCAGAATGCCGTCGCGATAGAGTTTGGGCTGTGCCGCCAGCAACAGCCCAAGAAAGATCACTACAAAGAAATTGCCGACGCCCTCGAACACGCCGGCGAGAATTTTGATGGTCTGGCTGACAATTGCACCGGTGCCTGAAGCGATGGCGCTGGCATCGGGGAGTTTCGGACCTCGTGAGGGGGAGGCCGGTGTCTCCTTGGGTATGGTGGCGTCGGTCGCCGCTGTCTTGGTGGTTCCGAGATTGAGAAAGCTGGTGTCGACGCCTTGCTTCTCGAGAAAGTCCTTGGCGTTGCCGAGTTGCGCGCGGATTGTCGAACTGAGCGCCGTCACCTGCTGCGCGATGGTCGCGCCGCCGAGCACCGCGACGCCGGACAATAGCCCTGTGAACAGCACGCAGACGATCACCAGCCGCAGCGTCGGACCGCCGCCCATTACCCGGCGCAACAGATCGGCCATCGCGGTGAGGAATACGCCGAACAGGATTCCGGCGAACAGCATGAACAGTGTCGCAGCGGAATACCAGGCCAGCGCGAGGAGCCCTGCGAAGGCGACAATACCGATGCCGCCGGCCGCGATGGAGCGGGCAAGGCTTGGACGAGTGGCGGGCGACGTATCGATCGTGGCGCTCAAGGTCGATCCTCTGGCTGTGCGGCGGTAACAGTCTTTCGTCGATTCGATCCCCGATCAAGCGCAACCGCGCAACATCGCGAGGTCCATGATCTTGCTTCGGACCCAGGGGCTGAGCGCAAGATACCGCCGGGCGGTGCTATTTGCGTCGGCGGCGCTCGCGTGGTGCCGCGGCCGGCGCGCGGCTGCTGCTGGTCTTTGGGGCGGGCACGGCCTGCTGCCAGGCTTCATGGATCAGGCCACGCAACTCCGCGAGGGGGATGCGTTCGATCTGCGCGATCAGATTCGCGGTCTTGCCCCACATGAATCTGACGAACACGTCCGGAGCGGCTGCGAACAGGAAGTCCTTTCGCTCTTCGGGAAGATGCAGGAAGAGACCGTCGGGCCGCATCACCGCGAAAATGCGCTTGCGGGTGCGATAAGCGGGACGGCCCCAATGATCGATCTCGCTGACGCCGTCGAGCTTGAGCGCGATCCTGCGCACATCGGCTGGCGAAGACATCCTCCACACTCCGCAATTGTTTGAACGAGACTACGGTTGTCCGGTTGCGGTGTCGAGAATGCGGTGGTGCGGTAAAAAAAGGGCGTCCGGTGAGACGCCCCTTTTTATTTCGTATGCGCGCCCGGTGATCCCGGCCGCTCGCTGTTTACAGCGAATAGTACATGTCGAATTCGACCGGATGCGGCGTCATTTCGAACCGCATCACGTCTTCCATCTTCAACTCGATGAAGCTGTCGATGAAGTCGTCGTCGAACACACCGCCGGCCTTCAGGAACGCGCGGTCCTTGTCGAGGTTTTCCAGTGCCTCGCGGAGCGAACCGCACACCGTCGGAATCTGCTTCAGCTCTTCGCGCGGCAGGTCATAGAGATCCTTGTCCATTGCCGGGCCCGGATCGATCTTGTTCTTGATGCCGTCGAGACCGGCCATCAGCATTGCCGCGAAGGCGAGATACGGATTGGCCATCGGATCGGGGAAGCGAACCTCCACGCGCTTCGCCTTCGGCGAAGTGGTGTAGGGGATGCGGCAGGAGGCTGAGCGGTTGCGCGCCGAATAGGCCAGCAGCACCGGCGCTTCATAACCCGGCACCAGACGCTTGTAGGAGTTGGTGGACGGGTTGGTGAAAGCGTTGATCGCCTTGGCGTGCTTGATGATGCCGCCGATGTAGTGCAGGCAGGTTTCCGACAGGTCGGCATACTTGTTGCCGGCGAAGGTCGGCTTGCCGTCCTTCCAGATCGACTGGTGGACGTGCATGCCCGAACCGTTGTCGCCGAAGATCGGCTTCGGCATGAAGGTGGCGGTCTTGCCGTAGATGTGCGCGACCTGATGGATGCAGTACTTATAGACCTGCATCTGGTCGGCCATGTAGGTCAGCGTGTCGAACTTCATGCCGAGTTCGTGCTGGGCCGACGCCACTTCGTGGTGATGCTTCTCGACCTTGACGCCCATGCGCGCCATCGCGCCGAGCATCTCCGAGCGCATGTCCTGCAGCGAGTCCTGCGGCGGCACCGGAAAGTAACCGCCCTTGGTGCGGATGCGGTGGCCGAGGTTGCCGCCTTCATACTGGGTATCCGAATTGGTCGGCAGTTCGGCGGCATCGAGACGGAAGCTGGTATTGTACGGGGTGGCGCTGTAGCGCACGTCGTCGAAAATGAAGAATTCGGCTTCGGGGCCGACATAGACGGTGTCGCCAACGCCCATCGACTTCACCATGGCTTCGGCCTTCTTGGCGATGCCGCGCGGATCGCGGTTGTAGGGCTCGCCGGTGGTCGGCTCCAGCACGTCGCAAGTGATGACCATGGTGGTCTCGGCGAAGAACGGATCGATGGTCGCGGTCGCCGGATCGGGCATCAGCGTCATGTCGGATTCGTTGATCGCCTTCCATCCGGCGATCGACGAGCCGTCGAACATGGTGCCTTCGGCGAAGATCTCTTCGTCGATCATCGAGACGTCGAAAGTGACGTGCTGCCACTTGCCGCGCGGATCGGTGAAACGCAGATCGACATACTTGACGTCATTGTCCTTGATCGACTTCAGGACTTCCTGGGCGGTGGTCATGGATTCCTCATTGTGTGTTCAACGGTTGAAGCTGCGAGCGCAGCCGATAGGCGGGAAGAAAATCAGATGGCGTCGAGGCCGGACTCGCCGGTCCGGATGCGAATGGCCTCCTCGATACTGGACACGAAAATCTTGCCGTCGCCGATGCGGCCGGTCTGAGCCGCGCGGCGGATCGCCTCGATGGCTTTCTCGACGAGGTCATCGCCGATCACGATCTCGATCTTCACCTTCGGCAGGAAGTCGACGATGTATTCGGCGCCACGATACAATTCGGCGTGGCCCTTCTGCCGGCCGAAGCCCTTGGCTTCGGTGACCGTGATGCCTTGCAAGCCGACCTCCTGAAGCGCTTCCTTCACTTCGTCGAGCTTGAACGGCTTGATGATGGCTTCGATCTTCTTCACTGAATCTCTCCCGGCACTTCAGATCCTTCGGATAACGGACGTGGTATGTACGGCTGATGCCGCAGGCCGTCGCGGCGGAACGATGGTCGCGATGTGGTTCGTGGACGATCTCTCGAATGCGGGCGCAAGGCCCAGCGGGCTAAATCCGATGCCGATCAGTTACCAGAATCAGATGGGGTGTTCCATGTCGGCCCAGCCGCATTCTACGGCAGCTACAGGTGTATAAATGGGCAGTATGCACATTTTTCGGGCAGTCGTGCATTTTGTTGCGACAGAGCGGAAATCGCATTGCTTGCGTTTGAGGCGATGAGAGGCGGGCGGTGATGTCATGGAAGTTCTGACCACGTCGGAAATGAGCAAGGCTGATCAACTCGCCATCGCCGGCGGCACCAGCGGTTTTGCCCTGATGCTGAGCGCGGGACGGGCAGTTGCCGAGGCTGCGGCCGATCTGGTCGAGGAGGGAGCGATCGTCGTCGTTGCCGGCAGCGGCAACAATGGCGGCGACGGGTTCGTCGCGGCGGCCGAACTGGTAGCGCGTGGCCGTCAGGTGACGGTGGTGCTGTTCGGCGCGCGCGAAGCTCTGACCGGAGACGCCGCGCTGGCGGCACGGCATTGGAGCGGGCCTGTGCTGCCGGGCGAGGCAGCGTCGATCGGCCATCCGGCGTTGATCATCGATGCACTGTTCGGTGCGGGCTTGAACCGGATCGTCAAGGATGGCGCGCGCGACTTGATCGAAGCGATCAATGCGTCCGGCGTCCCGGTCCTCAGCGTCGATCTGCCGAGCGGCATCAACGGCAACAGTGGCGCGGTGATGGGCGCGGCGGTTCATGCCACCGAAACCGTGACGTTTTTTCGGTACAAGCCCGGTCACCTTTTGATGCCGGGCCGTTCCTATTGCGGGCGGGTACGGGTGGCGGATATCGGGATCGATCAATCCGTCCTGCACGACATTGCACCGACAACCTTCGAAAACGTGCCTGATCTGTGGGCGCATGTTTTTCCGGTGCCGCGTACTGACGGGCACAAATACGCCCGCGGCCACGCGGTCGTGGTGTCGGGCGGCATTGCCACGACCGGCGCGGCGCGGCTGGCGGCGCGAGGGGCGCTGCGGGGCGGTGCGGGGCTGGTGACGGTGCTGTCGCCGAGCGAAGCCCTTGCGGTGAATGCGGCGAGCCTGACCGCGATCATGGTCCGCCCGATCGATACCGCCGCCGAGTTTACCGAGGTGCTCGAGGATCGCCGCCTCAATGCTTGCGTCATCGGGCCGGGTGCGAGTGTCGGGCTGCGGACTCGCGCGCTTGTTTTGGCTGCGCTGGCGGCCGGGCGCCGGACCGTGCTGGATGCCGATGCGCTGACGAGCTTTGCCGACAAGCCGGACGATTTGTTCGAGGCCGTCAAGGCGATGACCGAGGCCAGCGTCGTCCTGACGCCACATCAGGGCGAGTTTTCTCGCTTGTTCAGCGAGATGGATAACAAACATCCATTCAAGTCGAAGCTGGAGCGAGTGCGCGCGGCGGCGGTTCGCAGCGGCGCGGTGGTGCTGCTCAAGGGCGCCGATACCGTGGTCGCCGCGCCCGATGGTCGGGCGTCGATTGCCGCCAACGCGCCGCCTTGGCTGGCGACTGCGGGGTCGGGCGATGTGCTGTCCGGCCTGATTGCGGCGATGCTGGCGCAGGACGTGCCGACGTTCGAGGCCGCCTGCATCGGGGTCTGGATGCATGGCGAGGCCGGGCGCGAAGCGGGGCCCGGATTGATCGCGGAAGATTTGCCGGAGGTGCTGCCGGCGGTGTTTCGGCGGCTCTACGACAGCTTCGAAGTGGACTACTGACGGGCTCACTCCACCAGGTAGTGACGAACCAGTCGTGGTGCGCTCCAGTCGGCGGCCATGGATTCGAGAAGCCAGCGCCCGGCGGTTTCGGCCTTGAAGGCGACGCGATGGGTCTGGTTCGGCCCGACCACCAGCGTGTCGAGCCAAAACGGCTTCCAGCCGTCGTCAAGCCGGTCGAGCAGGCGGAAGTGATGGCCGTGCAGGCGGAAGGTCACCGGAACGGTGGCGCGATTGGTCAGGGCGAGGACGACGGCGCGGTTGCGCTTCACTCGAAACGCCGACGCAGTGGCCAGATCGAATTGGGCCGGCGTGCTCCAGCCATCCGCCGCTGCCGCCCCCCGGTTAAGCGCGAGATCGACTCGAAGCGCATTCCGGAGGTCGATCTTGTCCGGCAGCCCATCTGATGGCAGGGCGGACGGGGGCGGGATTGGGGTCTTGCGAACCGGTTCTCCCGAGGTGGTCAGCCGGGCGATCGGGAGCGTGCTGCTGCCGTCGTGCAGAAGAATTTGCGCGGACGATCCGGGTGCGCCGGTGGCGTCGATGATCGCGTCGATCCGGGTTCCGGGCGCCAGCATCAACTGTCCGTCGCGCGCCGCAAACGGCTCGGCAGGGCGGCCGTCGATAGCCATCACACGGACATCATGATTTTCAATTTTTACTGCAGCAACATTGCGTTGACAGGCATTGATGAAGCGAAATCTCACCCGCTCGTTGGGACGTAACGGGATATCTTGGGATGGCTGACCGTTGATCGTATAGATCGGCGCAGTGCCTTCCGCGGGCATGCCGGGTGCGGCGGTGCTGCCATCGGCACGCAGCCGCCAGTCTTCGATCAAAAACACCTCGTCGCGGTCTGCCGTCATGCCGTCTTCGCCGACCTTCAGCGCCAGCATGCTAGTGGCCCGCGCCTGTCCGTCGCCCAGCAACCGGGCGTCGCACAGCAACGTTCCGGCGTGAAGCAGCGGCAGCGTGAGCATTCCGCGACTGCCGGGCGCGATTGGAACACCCGCGAGCAACGGCTCCGCGGTCGGTACGCCGTCCAGGCCGTACCAATTCAGGATCGCCGGGACGGGAAGATCGTTCTGAAAGGTCAGGGCTACGGTATCGCCGCGGCGGAAAGCGAGTTGCCCGCCGGTTTCGGGCTCGAGCGCCCATATCTCCGAATCCGGCCCACCGGGTCGCAGCGGTCGGCGGACGGGCCGGGTACGCAGCGTCAACGGGATCGCCGGACGCGGTGATGCGATCTGCTGGGCTCGGCCTTGCGCGGCAACGAGAACGCTTCCTGCAAGCCCGGCGAGCACCGAGCGTCGGTGAAGTGGAACAGTGAAAGAGCGGCGCGTTATCATGGCACATGCGGACCATTTTCACCGGCGGAAGTCCAGCCGTCCGGAGACAACGCCGAGGCGTCAGAAAAGCGCATCCGGACCATTTTTTTGCTGCGCACGGGCGTTCACATGTTATAAGCCCGCCGCAACGATCGGGATGGTTTTGCCGGGCTCGGCGGGACCGTCGCGATCGATTTCGGTTTGTCGAAGCATGACGAACGGCGAAGCCGCGACGCGGCGGCCGGCATCATGCGGCGACATCGGGGCCTTATTGGACCTTCAAGCGCGGGCGTGGCGGAATTGGTAGACGCGCTGGATTTAGGTTCCAGTGACGAAAGTTGTGGGGGTTCGAGTCCCTCCGCCCGCACCAGGCATGATCCCAAGCGGGCCGCGTGAACGATTTTCCGGAGGACGTGTTTCCGTAAGGAGTTAGTCCGCCGAACCACCGACGCGAGGCGTTGCGCCATGCGTCGCCAGATTGACAACGACCGGCCGTCGGCCGGCCAAGCGGGAAGAAGATTGACGCCATGCAGGTGAACGAAACCGTCGCCGACGGATTGAAGCGCGAGTTCCAGGTCAGCATCCCGGCCGCCGATATCGGCGCCAAGGCCGATGCGCAGCTTGCCGATCTCAAGGGCAAGGTCCGTCTCAACGGCTTCCGTCCGGGCAAGGTGCCGACCGCCCACCTGAAGAAGCTCTATGGCCGCTCGGTGATGGCCGAGACCGTCGAGAAGACCATTCAGGAAACCAACAGCCAGATCTTCACCGAGCGCGGCTTCAAGCTCGCCACCGAGCCGAAGGTGACGCTGCCGACCGAGGAGAAGGCGGTCGAGGAAATCCTCAGCGGCAATGCTGACCTGACTTACACCGTCGCCATCGAGGTGGTGCCGGCGATCGAACTGGCCGACTTCAAGTCCTTCACCGTCGAGAAGCCGGTGGCCGAGGTCAGCGACGCCGATGTCGACGAGGCCATCAAGCGCATCGCCGAGCAGAACCGCGACTACGCCGACAAGGGCGAGGGCGCCAAGGCCGAAACCGGCGACCGCGTCACCATCTCGTTCAAGGGCACCATCGACGGCACGCCGTTCGAGGGCGGTACTGGCGAGGGCATTCAGGTCGGGATCGGCTCGAACACCTTCATTCCGGGTTTCGAGGACCAGTTGATCGGCATCGCAAAGGACGAGACCCGCACGCTCAAGGTGCCGTTCCCGAAGAACTACGCGAACGCCGAACTGGCCGGCAAAGACGCCGAGTTCGAAACCACTGCGACCCTGATCGAAGCGCCCAAGGACAAGGTCATCGACGATGAGTTCGCCAAGGCGCTGGGACTGGAATCGCTCGACAAGCTGAAGGAAGCCGCGCGCGAGCGTCTGACCGCCGAGTATGGCGCGGCGTCGCGCCAGAAGGTGAAGCGGACACTGCTCGACCGTCTCGATGAGGCCCACAAATTCGAAGCGCCGCCGTCGTTGGTCGACGAGGAGTTCAACCTGATGTGGAACTCGATCAAGGCCGAGATGGACTCCGCAGGCAAGACCTTTGCCGACGAAGACACCACCGAAGAGGCAGCCAACGCTGAGTACCGCAAGATTGCCGACCGTCGGGTCCGCCTCGGCCTCGTGCTCTCGGAGATCGGCGAGAAGAACAAGATCTCCGTGACCGATGACGAGGTCAGCCGCGCCGTGATCGAGCGGGCACGCCAGATGCCGGGCCGAGAAAAGGAAGTATGGGATTTTTATCGCAATAATCCCAATGCCTTGGCTCAGCTTCGTGCACCGATTTATGAAGACAAGGTGGTGGACTTCCTGCTCGAACTCGCCACCGTCAACGAGAAGAAGGTGTCGCGCGAGGACCTCTATAAAGACGAAGACGCCGACAAGCCGGCGGCCTGATCGAGGGCCGTTCGACTTCGTCGCATACCGGGCCCGATCAGCAATGCGGGCTCGGCAAATAAAGTAGCGTCGTCATGCCCGGGCTTGTCCCGGGCATCCACGTTTTTACGGCTGCTCGACAAGGAAGACGTGGATGGCCGGGACAAGCCCGGCCATGACGGAATTCGGACGTAGTGCCTTACCGTCCCGCCTTTGACGTCTACTAAATTACGCCGGTCGCGCGTGGATCAAGGACTCGAGGCGCAGCGACATCACCGGCTTGGTGCCGTCGGTCAGGACGGCGCGAATGAACATGAACGCGTCGTTTCGCTCCGGACGCATCACGATGTTTTCGATCTCGGCATGTCCGGTGAGCACAACACCGGGGCGCACCGGCCGTTGCAGGTCGATCTCGAACCGCTTGCCGGCAATCCCGGCCACTTTCCACCACATCGCTTCGGCGATCAGGCGTTGATAGACTGCCATGGTGTGCAGCCCGCTGGCGATCACCCCGCCGAACGGGCCTTTTGCCGCAGCCTCGGGATCTATGTGGATATAGAGCGGGTCGTAGCGCGTTGCGAATTCGACGATTTCAGCTTCTTCCATCCGGTAGGTCCCGAACGGAAAGCGCTGGCCAATGGTGAGGTCCTGGGCATAGAGCATAATAGATCGTTCCTCTTGAGTGGCGCGCATGCTGACAGCTTCCAGTACGCCAGGCCATGACCTCCGGAGTAAAGGCCACGGTTTCACGCTGGATGTCAGCCCCGTCGAATGACGTGGTAAGCCGTTAAGGTTGCCGGACGAAACACCTGCGGGGCGATGTTGCGCCGCTATGCCGTGCTCTCCGAATCGGCTTGAACTAGGCGGCCGATCCGGCGGAGGCAGGTCTTGTCCCGGCGCGATCGGGGTATATCTGTACGCCGCTTATTCTATCTTGCCTTCGGGGCGGTCACGCTCCGCTAAAACCCTCAGGTGATAAATGCGCGATCCGGTCGAAACCTACATGAATCTCGTCCCGATGGTGGTCGAACAGACCAACCGCGGTGAACGGGCTTACGACATTTTCTCGCGCCTCCTGAAAGAGCGCATCATCTTCGTGACCGGCCCGGTCGAGGATGGCATGTCGACGCTGGTTGTCGCCCAGCTTCTGTTCCTCGAAGCCGAGAATCCGAAGAAGGAAATTTCGATGTACATCAACTCGCCAGGCGGGGTGGTGACGTCGGGATTGGCGATCTACGATACCATGCAGTTCATCCGCCCGCCGGTGTCAACGCTTTGCACCGGCCAGGCCGCTTCGATGGGCTCCCTGCTGCTCGCGGCCGGCGAGAAGGATATGCGCTTCGCGCTGCCCAACGCCCGCATCATGGTCCATCAGCCGTCCGGCGGCTTCCAGGGGCAGGCGACCGACATCATGCTGCACGCCCAGGAAATCCTCAACTTGAAGAAGCGCTTGAACGAAATCTACGTCAGGCACACCGGGCAGACCTACAAGTCGATCGAGGATGCGCTGGAGCGCGACAAGTTCCTCACCTCGGAAATGGCCAAGGAGTTCGGCCTGATCGACAAGGTGATCGAGAAGCGGGCTGAGGATCCGGCGGCGCTGGCGTCGGCAGCGGCCAAGCCGGCCTCCTGATCGGCGGCGTGTGATGGCGAAATCCGGTTCCATGCCGTGAGAGCGGGTGCCGGATTTCGGTCACCGTTTCGCCGCAAGAATCCCGCCGCGTCCTTGCGTCGCGCAATGGCTGCGTCACGTCATACTGAATTGCAGCGGCAGGGGGTCGCGCCAAGGCCGCAAATCACGCTATTGTCACGACACGAGACCAATGGCCGATTAGCGAATTCTTGATAGTCGGCTGTCAGCATGGTTGGCTGACATTGGTTACTGACTGATTGAACTGGCTGCGATTCGTCGCGGCTCATGAAGTGAGAAAGGGTCTTCCAGGCAGGGTCTTTCTGGTACGGATATTGCTCTTATCTTAAGTTTCAGGCGGATGTGCCGGATTGGAGCGATCTTGATCGGAGAGATCGTGCGATGAGATCGAAGGCAGACGGAGACAGGAATGAGCAAGGTCGGCACCAGCGACTCGAAGAATACTCTCTATTGCTCGTTCTGCGGCAAGAGCCAGCACGAAGTCCGCAAACTGATCGCAGGTCCCACGGTTTTCATCTGCGATGAATGCGTCGAATTGTGCATGGATATCATCCGCGAGGAGAACAAGTCCTCGCTGGTGAAGTCGCGCGACGGCATTCCGACGCCGAAGGAAATCTGCAAGGTGCTGGACGATTACGTGATCGGCCAGGGCCATGCCAAGAAGGTGCTGTCGGTCGCGGTTCACAACCACTACAAGCGGCTGAACCATCAGACCAAGCACAACGACGTCGAACTGGCGAAGTCGAACATCCTGCTGATCGGCCCGACCGGCTCCGGCAAGACGCTGCTGGCGCAGACCCTGGCGCGCATCCTCGACGTGCCGTTCACGATGGCGGACGCGACGACGCTCACTGAGGCCGGCTACGTCGGCGAGGATGTCGAGAACATCATCCTGAAGCTGTTGCAGGCGGCCGACTACAACGTCGAGCGGGCGCAGCGCGGCATCGTCTACATCGACGAGATCGACAAGATCTCGCGCAAGTCCGACAACCCGTCGATCACCCGCGATGTCTCGGGCGAAGGCGTGCAGCAGGCGCTGCTGAAGATCATGGAAGGCACGGTGGCCAGCGTTCCGCCGCAGGGTGGCCGCAAGCATCCGCAGCAGGAATTCCTGCAAGTGGACACCACCAATATCCTCTTCATCTGCGGCGGCGCGTTCGCCGGGCTGGAGAAGATCATTTCCGCGCGTGGGCGGACGACCTCGATCGGCTTCGCCGCGCAGGTGCTCGCGCCGGAAGATCGCCGCACCGGCGAAATCTTCCGTCACGTCGAGCCGGAGGACTTGCTGAAGTACGGCCTCATTCCGGAATTCGTCGGCCGCTTGCCGGTGGTCGCGACTTTGGAAGACCTCGACGAGGCTTCGCTGAAGAAGATCCTCACCGATCCGAAGAACGCGCTGGTCAAGCAGTACCAGCGGCTGTTCGAGATGGAGAACATCGAACTGACCTTCGCC